>DASVMA010000238.1:0-1651 GCA_036384595.1 Cellulomonas sp.
CGACGCCGTCCAGCGCGCGCTCGCCGGTCTGCCGTCCGACGTCCGGACCGGCGCGGGACAACCGTGGTTGTGGCTCCTGCACGACGACAGCGCTCCCGAGCCGTCCGCGCTCGCCGAGCTGGTGCGCGCGGTCGAGAAGGCTCCGTCGGTCGCGATCGCGGGCGTCAAGCAGCGCACGTGGACCGACCCGCCGCGACTGCTCGAGGTCGGCATCCGCACGTCCCGGTCGGGGCGACGCATGACCGGGATCGAGGACGCCGAGGTCGACCAGGGCCAGCACGACGGCCGTGACGACGTTCTCGGGGTCGGCATCGCCGGCGCCCTGGTCCGCCGGGACGTCTGGGATGCGCTCGGCGGCACCGATCCGGCGCTGGGCACGTTCGGCGACGGGTTGGACCTCTCGCGGCGCGCGCGGCTCGCGGGGCACCGGGTCGTCGTCGTCCCGAGCGCCGCGGTGCGGCATGCGCAGGCCGGCTACCACGGGCTGCGCGGTGCCCCTGTGGCGGACGTCGAGGTCGATGCGGACGCGGACGGCGTCCCCGACTCGGCGGATCCGCGACGCTCGTTCGCCGCACGCCGGCGTTCGCTGCTGCACCAGCGTCTGACATCGGTCCCCCTCCCGCTGATGCCTGTCGTCGCGGTCCTGGCTGTCGTGGTCGGAGCGATCCGCTCGCTGGTCCGGGTGACGACCAAGGAACCGGCTCTCGCGGTCACCGAGCTCGGGGCGCCGTTCGTGGCGCTGTCGCGCCTCGGGGCGATCGCCCGGTCCCGGACCCGCGCACGTGCCACCCGACGGCTCCCACGGCGGGCTCTGCGGCCCCTGCAGGCCACGTGGCGTGATGTCTGGGCCGAGTGGCGCGACCGGCGCCTGGCACGCGCTGAGGCGCGCAAGGTCGGCCAGGCGCCGAGCGAGCTCGAGATGGGGGAGCTGGCCGCTCTCGCGTCGCGCCGCCGCATCGGGCTGGCGAGTCTCGCGGCCGTCCTCGTGGGGGCCACGGCGCTCGCTCTGGGGCAGCTGATCTCGGGTGTAGCGGGTGGTGCCTCGTTGATCGGTCCCGCGCTGGTGCCGAGCGCGGCTCGGCTCGGCGAGCTCTGGTCCGCAGCGACCTCGGGCTGGGTGTCCGGCGGGCTCGGCGCGCCCGGCCCGGCGGATGCGTTGCTCGTCGCGCTGATCCCCGGCACCGCCGTGCTCGGGTCGTCGTCCGCGGCGGTCTCGGCCCTGCTGCTCGCAGCGGTCGTCCTCGCGGGCATCGGCGCATGGTTCGCGGCGGGGGCAGCGACGCGCTCGGTCGGTGTGCGCGCGTGGGCGGGGATCGCGTGGGCCGCCGCACCCGCTCTGCTCCTCGGGCTCGGTGACGGGCGGATCGGCGCCGTGCTCGTGCACGTCATGCTGCCGTGGGTCGTGCTCGGCCTCGCGCGTGCGGTGGGTGTGCAGCGCGTGGACACTGTCGTCTCAGGACTCGTCACCGCGCGGCGCAGGGACGACGACGCGGTTGACGACCCCGACCTCGACGCCGACTGGCGGGCCCAGGTCGCGGCGCACCGCGACGAGCTCGAGCCGACAGGCGACGTCGACGACGATGCCGAGCTCACCGAGCCGGCCGAGAGCGCCGACCCGGTCGAGCGCTCCGAGGGCTCCGGCGCGGCCGGC
>DASVMA010000239.1:0-14014 GCA_036384595.1 Cellulomonas sp.
GCCTTCCGCGGAGCGGCGCGCGTGGTCGCCGACCTGCCACCGGACGAGCTGATGGCCCGGGTCGCGGCGCGGTCCCTCACCGACCTGCCGGGGATCGGCGCGCGCACCGCCGAGGTGGTGACCGCGGCCGTCCGCGGCGAGCCCGTGGAGTACCTCGACCGGCTCGAGGAGGAGGTCCAGCCGGCCCCGCAGGCGGGGGCAGCCCTGCGCGCACAGCTGCGGGGCGACCTGCACGCGCACACCGAGGAGAGTGACGGGCGCAGCCCGCTGCGCGACATGGTGCTGGCCGCCGCGGAGCTCGGGCACGAGTACCTCGCGATCACCGACCACTCGCCGCGCCTCACCGTGGCGCACGGGCTGAGCGCCGAGCGGTTGCGGTCCCAGCTCGCACAGGTTGCCGCTCTGCGCGCGGGCGGGGGGCCGTTCCGCGTCCTCAGCGGCATCGAGGTCGACATCCTCGACGACGGCTCCCTCGACCAGGAGGATGCGCTCCTCGACGAGCTCGACGTCGTCGTGGCCTCGGTGCACTCGAAGCTGCGCATGGATCGGGCGGCCATGACGCGCCGGATGATCACCGCGGTGTCCAACCCGCGCGTCGACGTTCTCGGCCACTGCACCGGACGCCAGATCACCGGCAGGCTGCGTCCGCCCAGCGAGTTCGACGCGATCGCGGTCTTCGAGGCGTGCGCCGAGCACGGCACGGCGGTCGAGATCAACTCCCGGCCGGACCGACTCGACCCCCCGCACGCTCTCCTCGAGCTGGCGATCGCCGCCGGCTGCGTCTTCTCCATCGACTCCGACGCGCATGCGCCGGGACAGCTCGACTGGCAGGCCGCCGGGTGTGCCCGCGCCGCCGAGCACGGCCTCCAGGCCGAGCGCGTGATCGACGCCTGGCCGGTCGAGCAGCTGCTCGACTGGACGCGCACCGGCTCGACATGACCGCAATTGCGCGTGGCGATGCGCAAACACGGGCCTGCGGAGGTTAGTGTCGTGCGCGACGGACCGGGGTACATGGGCGCGCCGAGAGGTTGCCTTGACCAGGGGTGCTGTCCGTCACCCGTCCGGGCCGGTCGTCCGGGCACGTTCGAACCGACCAACTAGGAGTACATCCCGTGAGCGTGAACCGCACCGAGCTCGTCCAGGCCATCGCTGCCAAGGCGGGCCTGACCAACACCGCCGCTGACGCGGCTCTGAAGGCCTTCCAGGAGGTTCTGGTCGAGCAGCTCTCCGCTGGCGAGAGCGTCACCATCCCCGGCCTGCTCGCGATCTCCCGTGCCGAGCGGTCCGCCCGCACCGGCATCAACCCGCAGACCGGCGAGAAGCTGGAGATCCCCGCGGGCTTCCGCGTCAAGCTCTCCGCGGGCAGCGCCCTCAAGCGCGCCGTCGCCGCCAAGTAGCACGCCGGCGCCGGCAGGTCCGGCGCCACGACGCACGACGACCTCGGGCTCGGCCGCACTTCGGCCGGGCCCGACGTCGTGACGTCCCTGTCCCACGCGGTCACCGAGGAGAGGAGCCCGGCATGACGACGGCGCCGCGCCCGACCCGCCAGCGTTCGGAGGTCCTCGCCCTGCTCGACGGCCTCGACGAGTTCAGGAGCGCGCAGCAGCTGCACGAGCTGCTGCGCTCGCGTGGGTCGACGATCGGGCTGGCGACGGTGTACCGGTCCGTCCAGCTGCTCAGCGAGAGCGGTGAGGTCGACGTCCTGCGCACCGAGGACGGCGAGGCCGTCTACCGCAGGTGCGAGCGGCGCAGCCACCACCACCACCTGGTCTGCCGGCACTGCGGGCGCACCGTCGAGATCGACGGGCCCGTCGCGGAGTCGTGGGCCGCCCAGGTCGCCTCGGCCCATGACTTCACCGACGTCGAGCACACGATCGAGCTCGTCGGGACCTGCGCCGAGTGCCGAGCGGCCCGCGCCGACCACGACTGACGTCGGGCCGCTGGTCCGGCCTCGACCAGCGCCGGCGTGCGAGAGACTGTTCGCCGTGAACCGACTGCATGACCCCGACCGCCGCCACTTCGCCTCTGACAACTACGCAGGCGTGCACCCCGAGGTGCTGGCAGCGCTCGCTGCGGCGAACGGTGGCCACGAGAAGGCCTACGGCTACGACGCGTACACCGCGCGGCTCCAGGAGGTGCTCGCCGGGCACTTCGGCGCGCAGGCGCACGCCTACCCCGTGCTCAACGGCACCGGGGCGAACGTCCTGGCCCTGCAGGCGCTGCTGCCCCGCTGGGGCGCTGTGGTGTGCGCCGAGACCGCACACATCAACACCGACGAGAACGGTGCCCCCGAGCGTGTCGGCGGCCTGAAGCTGCTGACCGTCCCGACCCCGGACGGCAAGCTCACCCCGGAGCTGGTCGACCGGCAGGCCTGGGGGTGGGGCGACGAGCACCGCGCCCAGCCGGGCGTGGTGTCGATCACGCAGACGACCGAGCTGGGGACCGCCTACTCGGTCGCAGAGATCCGCGCGCTCGCCGACCACGCGCACGGCCTCGGGATGACGGTGCACCTGGACGGCGCGCGGATCGCCAACGCCGCCGCCTACCTCGACGTCCCGTTGCGCGCCCTGACCACGGACGCGGGCGTGGACGTCGTCTCGCTCGGTGCGACGAAGAACGGCGTCATGTTCGGGGAGGCGGTCGTGGTGCTGCGGCCCGACGTCGCGCCCGGTCTGCAGTACCTGCGCAAGATCGACATGCAGCTCGCGTCGAAGCTGCGGTTCGTCTCGGCGCAGCTCCTGGCGCTGTTCGAGACCGACCTGTGGCTCCGCTCGGCGCAGCACGCGAACGCGATGGCAGCCCGGCTGCGGGCAGGGGTGGAGCGCGTCGACGGCGTGCGGGTCACCCAGCCGACCGAGTCCAACGCGGTGTTCGCGGCACTCGACCCGGGTGCCGCCGACCGGCTCCGTGAGTCCTACCAGTTCTACGACTGGATCGAGGGCGAGGTCCGGTGGATGTGCGCCTTCGACACGTCGCCGGCCGATGTCGACGGCTTCGTCGCTGCGCTGACTGCAGCAGTCGCGGCCGTCTGACAGCACCAGCTCCGGCCCGCGAGGCGGGCCGGAGCTGGTGCTGCTGCCTGACGGTGCTGCTCAGCGAGCCGTCGTGTGACGCGGGAAGCGCTCGCGCGAGTCACCGCGCGGCTCAGGGCGACGGTCGCTGCGCGGGGTCGCACCGGGACCGGTGGGCCGCGACGCGCCGTGCCCGGCGCGGGGCGCGGGGCCCTCGTCGACCCGGATCCGCAGCGGACGTCCGGCGACCCGGGCGCGCGCGATCCGGTTGAACGCGTCGGGCGTGAGCCCGCCGGGGATCTCGACGATCGAGAAGCTCGGGAAGATGTCGATCTTGCCGAGGTCCTTGCCCGTGAGGCCGCCCTCGTTCGTCAGCGCACCGACGATGGCACCCGGCTGGGCGCCGTCGTTGTGCCCGACCGCGACGCGGTAGCGCATGCCACCGTCGGGGCGGTGCGACGTGCGGCGCGGGCCCTCCGAGCGGGGTCCGCGGTCGTTGTGGTCGCCGCCCCGGTCGGGAGCCAGCGTGGCGCGGCTGAGCGCGTCGTCGAGGTCGTCACCGTGGGTCGTCCGGGGCGCGGGGCCCCGGTCGCCCACGGCGAGGGCGGCGATGACGGCGAGCAGCTCGAGCGGGTCGAGGTCCGGGTTGACGGCGAGGTGCTCGGCGATGGCCGTGCGGTACAGGTCGAGGCGACCCAGCTCGGCGCGAGCGGCGACGTCCGTCAGGAGGCGCTCGACGCGATGGGCCGAGACGTCCGCGGGCGACGGGATCGCGATCTCTTCGATCTTCTGGCGCGTGAGGCGCTCGATGGAGCGCAGGCGGTGCTGCTCGCTCGGCGTGACGAACGTGAGCGCCTCGCCGGACCGTCCGGCACGACCGGTGCGGCCGATGCGGTGCACGTACGCCTCGGGCTCGGTCGGCACGTCGAAGTTCACGACGAGACCGATGCGGTCGACGTCGAGCCCGCGCGCGGCGACCTCGGTGGCGACGAGCACGTCGAGCGCGCCGCTGCGCAGCCGCTCCACGATCTTCTCGCGGTCACCCTGGGCGACGTCACCCGAGATGAACGCGGCGGAGATGCCGCGCTCGATGAGGGCGCTGCCCACCTCCTCGGCGGCACCGCGGGTGCGCACGAAGACGATGGCGGCATCGGCGTCCGAGACCGCGAGGACCCGCGCCAGGGCACCGGCCTTGTGCCGGAACGGCACCACGGCGTACGTCTGGCGCACGCTCGTGACGGTCGACGACTGCCGGGAGACGGCGATCTCGACCGGGTCGGACAGGTGCTGCGCGGCGACGCGACGGATCCCGGGGGGCATCGTCGCGGAGAAGAGGGCGACCTGTCGCTTCGCCGGGGCGGCACCGAAGATCTTGTCGACGTCCTCGGCGAAGCCCATGCGGAGCATCTCGTCGGCCTCGTCGAGCACGAGGAACTTGACGGCGTCGAGGTGGAGGGTGTGGCGCTCGAGGTGGTCGATGACGCGGCCAGGCGTGCCGACGACGACCTGGGCGCCGCGGGTCAGGGCGCGCTGCTGCGGCAGGAACGGCGACCCGCCGTAGACCGCGATGACCTCGAGGCCCGGGATGTGCGCCGCGAACGACTCGATCGCCTCGGCGACCTGCATCGCGAGCTCGCGGGTCGGGGTCAGCACGAGCGCCTGGACCGACCGGAGCTGCGGGTCGACCGACGCGAGCAGGGGGAGGCCGAACGCCGCCGTCTTGCCGGTGCCGGTCTGGGCGACACCGGTGATGTCACGACCCGACAGCAGGGCCGGGATCGCCTCGGTCTGGATCGCCGTCGG
Organism: Cellulomonas sp.; assembly: GCA_036384595.1. Classification (GTDB taxonomy): domain Bacteria; phylum Actinomycetota; class Actinomycetes; order Actinomycetales; family Cellulomonadaceae; genus Cellulomonas_A. The sequence goes on from DASVMA010000239.1 coordinate 4,815, forward strand.
GACTACGAAGCCGAGGTCGGCGACGATGCGCTCGAGCGTCTCGGGCAGACCCAGGTCGGCGAAGGTGGTCGCGGGGCGCGGCGTCTCGGTCGTGGGCGCACTGGAAGAGGGCATGGTCGTCATGGGGGCACCGTTCGGGTTGCGGGAGTCACGTGCGGTACGGCCAGGGGGGCCGTTCCGGAGGTCGCATTCCCGAACACATCACCAGCGGTGACACCGGTACACATACACGAGGGACGCGCGACGAACTCCAGGTTCACGGCAAGTGTACCTGGACCCTGGGCCGGTCCCGGGGTGACCTCGCGCACACCGGCCTCAGGCGAGGCCGAGCCGAGGCCCTTCGATCGCCGGGCAGGCGTCCATCGCGACGTCGAGACCCGCGGCTCGAGCGCGGGCCGCGGCCGCGTCGTCGACCACGCCGAGCTGCAGCCACACCGCGCGGGCGCCGATCGCGACGGCCTCGTCGACGACGGCACCGGCCAGCCGCGCGTTGACGAACACGTCGACGACGTCGACCGAACCGTCGATGTCGGCGAGTCGGGTCACCCCCGGAGCGCCGTGCACGGTCTCGCCGTGCGGGTGGACGGGGACGATCTCGTGACCGAGCGCGTCCTTGAGGTAGGCGGCGACGCCCCATGCGGCTCGCGCAGTGTTCGTCGAGAGGCCGACGACGGCCCACCGACCGGGCGTCGTGAGCAGGCGTCGGATCACGGCGGGGTCGTTCGCCGGACGGTCGGTCGCTGGACTCTCGTTCGCGGTGGTCACCGGCCAAGCCAAGCACAGCTCTCCCGAGCGGCGCCGTGACGGCCCACCTAGGGTGAGGGCGTGCCGATCCGCAAGCTGATCCTGCCGTCCGACGGCGCCGAGCTCCGGGCCGGCTTCGCCGCCGTCCGTGCCGCGCTCGCCGTCCCGGAGACCTTCGATCCCGCAGCACTGGCCGAGGCGCGCACCGCAGCGCAGCGCCCCGCGACGGCCGGGGACCGCAGGGACCTGCGCGACATCGACTTCGTGACGATCGACCCCCCGGGATCGACGGATCTGGACCAGGCGGTCGAGCTCGAGCGGCGGGGGACCGGGTACCGAGTCCGCTATGCGATCGCAGATGTCGCGTCCTTCGTGGTGCCGGACGGCCCGCTCGACGCCGCGACCCACGTCCGCGGGACGACCGTCTACTGCCCGGACACGCGTGTGCCGTTGCACCCGGTCGAGCTGAGCGAGGGAGCGGCGTCGCTCCTGCCGGGTCAGGACCGGCCCGCGATCGTGTGGACCATCGACCTCGACACGGACGGCGCGGTGGACCGGGTCGAGGTCGAGCGCGCACTGGTCCGCAGCCGAGCGCAGCTCGACTACCCGGGCGTGCAGCGGGAGCTCGACGCCGGCACCTCGTCGTCCGACGCGGACGGGCTGCCCCAGCTCCTCGCCCGGATCGGCACCCTGCGCGCCGAGCAGGAGCACGCCCGCGGCGGGCTGTCGCTCGGCCGGCCGGAGCAGGAGGTCGTGCCCGACGGGGACGGGTGGCGGCTGGCGTTCCGCGCGCCGCTCCCGGTCGAGGACCACAACGCGCAGATCTCGCTGCTGACAGGCATGGCCGCGGCCCGGATCATGCTCGACGGGGGGATCGGGATCCTGCGCACGATGCCCGCTGCCGACGAGGACGCCCTCCGTCGCCTGCGTCACCAGGCACGCGCTCTCGGCGTGGACTGGCCGGCCGGTGCGACGTACGGCGACGTCCTGGCGCGCCTCGACCGCTCGCAGCCGCGTGCCGCGGCGTTCCTGGCGGCGGCGACCTCGCTCTTCCGCGGAGCGGCCTGGACGCCGTTCGTCGGTGCCGCGCCCGAGCAGCCGAGCCACGGTGCGGTCGGTGCGCCGTACGCCCACGTCACGGCGCCCCTGCGCCGACTCGTCGACCGGTACGGGCTCGAGATCGCGGTCGCGCTCCACGCCGGGCTCGACGTGCCGGACTGGGTGCGGTCCGCGCTCCCGGCCGTGGGCGGCGACATGGCGTCGGCGGCGCACCGCGCAGCCGCCGTCGACCGGGCGTGCACCGATCTCGTCGAGGCCACCGTCCTCGCGCACCACGTCGGCGAGGTGTTCGACGGCGTCGCGCTCGATCGCGACACCGTCCAGCTCCAGGAACCCGCGGTCGTCGCGAACTGCGACGGAGCCGACCTGCCCGAGGGCGAACCCGTGCGCGTGCGGCTCGAGGTCGCTGACCCGGCGACGCGGACCGTCCGGTTCGTCCTGGCCGGCTGAGCCTGCCACCTGCGAGAAGGCTGCGGAGCACGCGGTTCGTTCGGCATCGGTCGCCCGGCGCACCCCCTAGGATCGATACGTTTGGGGCGAGGTCGGCGACGGGGGAGGCAGTGAGCGAGCAGGACGCTGTCTCGGACCGTGTGCTCACGATCCCGAACGTCATCAGCCTGGCGCGGCTGATCATCGTCCCCGTCTTCGCGGTGCTGATCGTCTCCGGCCACGACGGCTGGGCCCTGATCGTGCTGGCGGTCTCAGGTGCGAGCGACTGGCTGGACGGCGTGCTCGCCCGGCGCCTCGGTCAGGTCTCGCGCCTCGGCCAGATGCTCGACCCCGCAGCGGACCGACTGTTCATCCTCGTGACGCTGCTCGGGCTCGCCTGGCGAGGGTCGGTGCCGTGGTGGGTCGTCGGCGTGCTGGTGCTGCGGGACGCGCTCCTGCTCGGTCTCCTGGGCGTGCTCGCGCGGCACGGCTACGGCCCGTTGCCGGTGCACCTCGCGGGCAAGGCCGGCACGTTCGCGCTGCTGTACGCCTTCCCGCTGCTCCTGCTCGCCGAGTGGCACGAGCCCATCGGCTCGGTGGCGTACGTCCTCGGCTGGGCGTTCGCCTGGTGGGGCATCGCGCTGTACTGGTTCGCCGGGGGGCTCTACGTCGTGCAGGCGCGGCGGCTGCTCGCCCGGGGCGGTGCAGGCGCGGCATGACCTCGCGGCACGGGGACTCGCCGACGGCCCGCGTGCCGGACGCCTCGATGAGCCTGCTCAACGACGTCGCGCGCATGCCCCTCGAACCCGCCTACCGGACCGTGGCGGACCAACGGGCCCGCGAGGGGCGTCGCCGGGTCACCGTGCGGCACCGCACCCTGAGCGCGATCCTCGCAGTGGCGCTCGGTCTGGCCACGACCTCGGCGGCGCTCGCCCTGCGCGCCCCTCAGCCCGCCGTCCTCGCGGCCCGCGCGATCATCGAGAAGCAGATCGGCGAGCGCACGGCGGCAGTCGACCAGCTGCGGCTGCAGAACGCGGAGACGGCCCAGAAGATCGCGGCGCTGCAGGCCACCGTGCTCGCGTCGCGGGACTCGCCGCTCGTCGACCAGCTGGCAGCGGACTCTCTGCTCTCCGGGTCGAGCGCCGTGACCGGCCCGGGCCTGCGCATCACGTTGACCGACGCACCCGACGTCGGGGGTGTCGTCGACCCTGATCGCCGGGTCCAGGACGTCGACCTGCAGATCCTGGTCAACGGGCTGTGGTCCGCGGGCGCCGAGGCGATCGCCGTCAACAACCACCGCCTCACGACGACGACGGCGATCCGGAGCGCCGGCAGCGCGATCCTCGTCGACCTCAACCCCCTCGTCGGTCCCTACGTCGTCGAGGCGATCGGCGACGGCACGGACCTGCAGACGCGCCTCGCACGGGTGAGCGCCGGCCAGCATCTCGCGACGCTGCGCGCGACCTACTCGATCGGGGTCGACGTGAGCTCCAAGAGCTCGCTGCAGCTGCCGGCTGCGAGCCTGCCCGAGCTCCGGTACGCCGCCGTGCCCGCCGGCGTCCCGCTCATCAGCGGCTCGCCCGGACCGGGGACACCGACCGGCACGGGCTCACCGACCGGGACGGGTGCGGGGTAGTGCCGATGGACGCCGGGAGCTCGGCGGGTAGGTGTGTGACAGTGTCGGCAGTGTCGAAGCAGAGATGAGGGGTCGCACGTGATCGCAGTTCTCGGTCTGGTCATCGGGGTGGTGGCCGGACTGGTGTTCGAGCCGACCGTGCCCGTCACCCTTCAGCCGTACCTGCCGATCGCCGTCGTCGCCGCGCTCGACGCTCTGTTCGGGGGGCTGCGCGCGCTGCTCGACGGGATCTTCGACGACCGGGTCTTCCTCGTCTCGTTCCTGTCCAACGTGGTCGTCGCCGCGCTGATCGTGTTCCTCGGCGACCAGCTCGGCGTCGGGTCGCAGCTGTCGACCGGCGTCGTGGTCGTGCTCGGGATCCGGATCTTCTCGAACGCAGCGGCCATCCGTCGGCACCTGTTCAAGGCATGAGCATGTCGGTCAACCCGTTCGGGCCGTCGTCGCCCGACGACGCGCGCGACGACGTGGCTCGCCCCGAGGACGCGGCTGCTCCCGAGGACGCTGCTGTCACCGAGGATGCTGCTGTTCCCGACGACGCTGCTGTTCCCGACGACGCTGCTCAGCCCACGGCGCCCGGGCTTCCCGTCGTGACGGAGGCGATCGTCGATCACGACCCGACGGCCGAGAAGCCCCCGGGCACCCCGGTCGCGCCCTCGGTGCGGCCCGGCGCCTGGCACACGTTGGCGCGAGCCCTCCGGCCCCGCGCCACCCGTGCCCAGGTCCTCACCGCGGTGCTGTGCGGGCTCCTCGGGTTCGCTGTCGTCGCGCAGGTGCGACTGACGCACGACACGGGCCTCTCGACCCTCCGGCAGTCGGACCTCGTCGAGATCCTCGACCAGGCGACGCGCCAGGCCGACGAGCTCCAGCGTGAGGCCGCGACGCTCGAGCAGACCCGGCAGGAGCTGGAGTCGGGATCGAACAGCCGGCAGGCGGCGCTCGACGCGGCAACCCGAAGCGCAGCGACGCAGGGGATCCTCACCGGTCGACTTCCGGCCGAGGGGCCGGGGATCGTCGTCACCCTGACCGAGTCGGACGGTGCGATCCGCGCGCTCACGCTGCTCAACTTCCTCGAGGAGCTGCGCAACTCGGGCGCGGAGGCCGTGCAGCTCAACGACCAGCGGCTCACGGCGAGCAGCTACTTCGTCGCCCCGGCGCAGGGCGACGGGATCGTCGTCGACGGCACCACGCTGCACGCGCCCTACCGGTGGACGGTCATCGGGGACGCGGACGTCATGGCGACGGCGCTCGACATCCCCGGCGGTGCGCTCGCGAGCGTGCGCAACGACGGCGGCCGAGGCACTGTCGCGCGCAAGGACCTCGTGCAGGTGACGGCGACGCGGAGCGTTCCTGCCCCGGTCAAGGCCACACCTGTTCCGCCGAAGGGCTGACCGGGCAACCTGGTGCTGCACGGGGGCCGTTCGTCCGCATAGGCTGTCCGGGACCCCGGCGACAGTGCTGCGGGTCGGCACGAGCAGGGCACGGGAGGCAGCATGAGCGACGATCGGCAGCTACCGACGCATCATCGCGAGGACGACGCCCGCGATGACTCGCGATCGCAGGGGCGCAGCGCCTCTGACACGACCGTCAGCTTCGGCAGCCTCGGATCCGCCGACCTGGACCTTGTGGCGCCGGCCGGACTCACGTCCGACGAGCTCGCCGCCGTGCACGCGCTCCCTCCGACGTCCGCCCTGCTGATCATGCAGCGCGGGCCGAGCGTCGGCGCGCGGTTCTTGCTCGACGCCGAGCGCACCGTCGCGGGCCGCAGCCCCGACGCCGACATCTTCCTCGACGACGTGACCGTCTCGCGCAAGCACGCGGAGTTCGTCCGGGAGCTCGACAACTTCGTCGTCCGCGACATCGGCTCGCTCAACGGCACCTACGTGAACCGCACCCGGATCGAGTCCGCGGTGCTGCGTCCGGGTGACGAGGTGCAGATCGGCAAGTACCGCCTGACGTTCCACCCGAGCCCCGGTCGCGACGCCGGTCGGCACGAGCGCCCCGACAGCCCGAGCGACTCCCGCCCATGAGCCCGCGCGAGCGAGCCTCCGGGCTCGCGACCGCGGCGCGCGAGGCACGCGACGGGGTGCGGCCCGACGGTACCCACGACGGTCGCAGCCAGCTCCCGCACGCGGTCGAGCCCTGGCCGCGCGGCATCTCGCGGCAGGCGACGATGCGCATCTCCGACGTGCTGGCGTCGCTGCAGATCGAGTTCCCGGCGGTCACGAACTCCAAGCTCCGGTTCCTCGAGGAGCAGGGCCTCGTCGAGCCCGTGCGCACAGCCTCGGGCTACCGGCAGTACAGCCCGGCGGACGTCGAGCGGCTGCGCTACGTGCTGCGCCAGCAGCGGGACCGCTACATGCCGCTCAAGGTCATCGGTGCACAGCTCGCGGCGCTCGACGCCGGCGAGGACGACGAGCCCCCGGCTCGGGCGCAGCTCGCGACGAACGGCGGTGTCCGGGCGGCACCCGCGCTCGTGGGCCGCTACACGGTGGGCACGCTGGCGCGGGAGGCCGGCGTCGACGAGGCCGTCGTCGAGGACCTCGTCAGGGCCGGGGTTCTGCGCGCGACGTCCGCAGGCCACTTCGACGCCTGGGCGCGCGAGGTCGTCGTCCTGGCGGCGGCACTGGGGGAGCACGGCATCGATGCGCGCCATCTGCGCATGTTCCGCGCCGCTGCGGACCGTCAGGCCGACCTCGTCGACCAGGTCGTCGCTCCGTGGCGAGGACACCGTGCGGCCTCGTCCCGTGCCCGTGCCGGCACGCTCGCGGCCGAGGTCGGTGAGCTGTGCACCCAGCTCCACACCGCGATGGTGCGCGCCGCGGTCGCCGAGCTCGCGCCCTGAGTCAGCCTGCACGCGCCCGTCGCGGACCAGCCCTGCTTCGAGGAGCCGTGCGGCGCTTGTCGTCGTAACGTGAGGGTGTGGGGGATGGCGAGGAGCTGGTGACGGTCGAGGTGATTGGCGTACGCCAACACCTGGTCGACGACGAGATCGTCGTGCTTCTTCTCGACCCCGCAGCCGAGCTGTTCATCCCGATCCTCATCGGCCCGGCCGAGGCGAGCGCCATCGCGACGGCGCAGGCGGGTGTCGTGCCGCGTCGTCCCATGACCCACGACCTGCTGTGCGACGTCATCGCGGCGGTCGGCGAGTCGTTGAGCCAGGTCGAGATCACCAGCCTCGAGCACGGGGTCTTCCACGCCGCGCTCGTGCTTGGCAGCGGCGCGCGTGTCGACTCGCGCGCGTCGGACGCCGTGGCGCTGGCGGTGCGCGTCGGGTGCCCGGTGCTGTGCTCGGCGGAGGTCGTGGCGATCGCCGGCGTCGAGGCGTCGCCGGGGCCCGCGGAGCAGGAGCTCGAGCGCTTCCGCGAGTTCCTTGACCAGGTCACGCCCGAGGACTTCGAGTCCGGGGAGGAGCCCGGGACGGGCTCGGGCTGACCATCTCTCACGTTCAGGTCGAAGGTGAGACACGCCGGTGGCAACACTCCCGGGCGGCGCGCCGAGCAGCGTCGTTGACGCTCCCTGGGTGGACGCCTAGCGTGACACGTGGACATCCGAAGCCCGAGGTCACGATGGTGGGACACTTCTTTCAGGCAGATCGTGCCTTCAAGGTAGTCGTACCGACCACGACGGGCGCCGAGCACGGCGGATGCGTGGGCAGTGACTGGAGGACTCGTGACCGGCAGCGGTGACAGCGTGGAAGCCGGAGGCGGCATTCCGCAGCGCGCGCAGGGTCTGCTGTTCGGCGACGAGCTGCCTGACCTGGACACCACCACCGGCTACCGCGGCCCGACGGCCTGCGGAGCGGCGGGCATCACCTACCGCCAGCTCGACTACTGGGCCCGCACGGGTCTCGTCGAGCCGACCATCCGGCCCGCGACCGGCTCCGGCACGCAGAGGCTGTACTCGTTCCGCGACATCCTCGTCCTGAAGGTCGTCAAGCGACTCCTGGACACGGGAGTGTCCCTTCAGCAGATCCGCACCGCGGTGTCTCACCTGCGTGAGCGCGGAGTCGAGGACCTCGCCCAGATCACGTTGATGTCCGACGGCGCGAGCGTGTACGAGTGCACGTCGGCCGACGAGGTCATCGACCTGGTGCAGGGCGGGCAGGGCGTGTTCGGCATCGCCGTCGGGCGCGTGTGGCGCGAGGTCGAGGGCACCCTCGCCCAGCTGCCGACCGAGCGCGTCGACGACGACGCGCACGGCCAGTCGACCACGCATCTCGATGAGCTCGCGGCCCGGCGTCAGGCCCGTACCGCGGGCTGAGCCTGCTCCTCCAGGACGACGCGCCGCTCGCGGCGCGATCGTCCCACCGTGTCGTGCCGGTCGTCAGCGGGTCGCGGGTGCCCGGAGCGCACGATCCAGCAGCTCGTCGAACGCCCGCGCGAGCTCTGCGGCAGCCTGCCCCGGCCACGCGTGGACCGGTTGCGCAGCCCCCTGAGCCTGTTGCAGAGCGGCTCGCTCGGGGATCTGTGGCGCGAGGACGAGCGGGCCGTAGAGGCTGCGGAGCTCCTCGAGCCGGAACGCCTGCTCGACGGAGCGCGCGCGGACCCGGTTCACCACGACGCCGAGCGGCTGCAGCGCCGTGGCGGGGCCGCGGCGGAGCTCGTCGATCGTGCGCATCGCCCGTCCGACCGCCATGACCGAGAAGAGGCCGGGCTCGGTGACGACGACGGCCCGGTCGCTCGCGGTGAGCCCCTTGCGCGTCAGTCCGCCGAGCGACGGCGGGCAGTCGATGAGCACGAGGTCGTAGCCGTTGACCCAGGACAGCGCGAACCGGAGCCGGTCGACGTCGCGGCCCGCCTCGTCGACCGCGTCGTGGCGCATGCCGGCAGCGGAGCCCACCAGGACGTCCAGACCACCGTCGGCCCAGCCGCTGGGGGAGATCGACCCGAGCACCGTCTCGGCCCTCGGGTCGTCGAGGACGGCGGCCACGTCGAGGGCGGCACCGGGCGCGACGGCGAGCGCGAGCGTCGAGTCGCCCTGCGGATCGAGGTCGACGACGAGGGTGCGAAGTCCCCGTTCGAGGGCGGCCGAGGCCAGCCCGAGCGTCACCGAGGTCTTGCCCACGCCACCCTTGAGACTGCACACACCCAGCACCAGCACGGCGCCAACGGTAGCCGTCGTGACCCGGACCCGGAAACGCGGTACCTGCAGGCGTCCGCTGGAGCACGTCCGACGAGGGCTGTGCGGACGACACGGCGCGATGCGGTTCATGGGAGGATCGCGGACAGCGTCGCGACCGGTGTGATCGGCATCCGGGCGCGCACCGACCCCGCCAGGCATCACCAGTAGCGTGCTGCCGAACCACAGGATGGAGTCACACGTGTTCTCTAAG
>DASVMA010000240.1:0-4761 GCA_036384595.1 Cellulomonas sp.
GCCGCCGCGAGATCGGCTCGCAGGCCCGCCATCGAGCCGCGGACGTCGGCACGCACCTGGGCCGCCAGGCCACGCACCGTCTCGGCGAGCCCCTCCTCGAGCGCCGCCAGCTCTCCGCTGCGCGCAGCGAGCTCGGCGCGGCCCGCGTCCGTCAGGGCGTACGTGCCCTTCCTGCCGTCGTCCACGCGCTGGATGAGCCCTTCCTCCTCGAGCCGCGCGAGCCGGGGGTAGATCGTTCCCGGGCTCGGCCGGTAGGTGCCCCCGAACCGGTCCGCCAGCGCCGTGATGAGCTCGTAGCCGTGCTTGGGGCCGGACCCCAGGAGCGAGAGCAGGTACAGCCTCAGCTGGCCGTGCGCGAACACCGGCGCCATCACGCCACCCCGCCGCCACGCAGGACCGTCAGGTGGCCCGAGACGCTCGTGGTGGACACGAAGCACGCACCGTCGCCCTCGCGCAGGTCGACCTTCGTCTGGCCGGGCATCGGCGCCTTGTAGTCGTGGCCGTCGACGACGACCCGGCCCGTCACGCTGCGCGCCTCGACGTTCACACCACGCCCCTGCGGCAGGCGCACCGTGATGTCACCCGAGACGGTCGTCGCACCGATCGAGGACGTGCCCGTCGACACGTCCAGCACCAGCGCGCCTGCGACCGTGTTCGCGTGCACGCGCGCGAGGTCGCCCGCGGCCGTGACGTCGCCGGAGACGGTGTTGAGGGTCAGGTCGCCCGAGTGGTTGCGGACGACGATCTCCCCCGAGACGGCGTTCGCCGACAGCGCCCCGCGTGTCGAGTCGGTCACGATGCTCCCCGAGACGGTCGAGACGCTCGCATCGTGCTGGACGCCGGCGAGCAGGCCCTCGGCCGTCACCGTACCGAGCTTGACGGCGATGGTCCGCGGCACGGCGATGTGCACGTCGGCCGACTCCTTGTCGCGGAACGTGCGGAACTTCTCGACGAACCCCTCCCAGCCCACGAGCGTGAAGCTGTACCCGACGCGCAGCTCGCCGTCCGCCAGCGACACCTCGAGCGGCTTCCCGCTCACGGAGTGCACCTCGATGCGCGCACCGGTCTCGGCCGGGTCGTCGTGCACGACGACGTCCACCCGGCCGCCGACCAGCTGCACGCGCAGCGAGTCGACCTGCTCCACCTCGATGATCTGCGGGCCGGCAACGACCCAGGACTCCGTGACCATGGCAACTCCTCATGTCGAGATATATCGCGTTACAAACACGATATATCTCGACATGCCAGGAGGCAAGAGGTCAGGACACGAGCCCCGCACCCCGCAGCTCGACCGTGAGGTCCTGCGGGTTCGTGGCGACCGAGCAGGCCTCCTCGTACGTGATGACGTCGTCGCGGATCAGCTGGAACAGGTGCTGGTCGAACGTCTGCATCTTGTAGTACTCACCCTCACGGATGAGATCGAGCAGCGGCGGCGCTGTCGAGGGGTCCAGGATCGCCTCGGCCGTGCGGCCGGTGTTGACAAGCACCTCGATGGCCGGACGACGACCGCTGCCGTCAGCCTTGCGCACCAGGCGCTGCGACACGATGCCGCGCAGGCCCTGCGCCAGCCCGATCCGGATCTGCTTCTGCTCGTGCGGCGGGAAGAAGTCGACGATCCGGTTGACGGACTCCGCCGCGTCGATCGTGTGCAACGTCGACAGCACCAGGTGACCCGTCTCGGCTGCGGACAGGGCAGCACGGACGGTCTCGACGTCGCGCATCTCCCCGACCAGGATCACGTCGGGGTCCTGCCGCATCGCCGCACGGAGCGCGACTGTGAAGTCCGCCGTGTCCTGGCGCACCTCGCGCTGCGAGATCATCGCCTTCTTGTCGTGGTGCAGGACCTCGATCGGGTCCTCGATCGTCACGATGTTGACCTCACGGAAGCTGTTGATGAGATCGACCATCGAGGCGAGCGTCGTCGTCTTGCCAGAGCCGGTCGGTCCGGTCACCAGGACCAGCCCGCGGGGCTCGAGGGCCAGCTCGCCGACGACCTCGGGCAGCCCGAGCTCCGCAAGGGACTGCGCCCCGACCGACACGCGACGGAACACGAGACCGAACGTCCCACGCGCCTGGAACGCGTTGACGCGGAAGCGCCCCACCCCCGACACGGAGAACGCGAAGTCCGCCTCGTGCGTCGTGCGGAACTCGTCCACGAGATCCTCGGGCAGCACCTCGGCGACCATGTGCTCGGTGTCCTTCGGGCGCAGCTCGGGCACCTGCAGCTTGCGCAGCCTCCCGTCGACGCGGACACGGGGGGCCGAGCCGACCTTGACGTGCAGGTCGGAGCCTCCCGTGCTCGCAAGGGCGTGCAGCAGCGGGATCACGGAGAGGGGCTGGTCACTCACCCCACGTACATCGGAGCGCACCCGGCCCGACTTGAACCCGCGACGCAGTCAGATCACGGGTCGCGCCACGGTCGGCGGCGAAGGCGACCCGCACAGTGTGGGACGATGGAGCCGAATCCGGCGCGCACCGTGGGCGCCAGAACCCGAGGAGATACCGATGAGCAAGCGTGGCCGCAAGCGTCGCGCCCGCAAGGGCAGTGCCGCGAACCACGGCAACCGCCCGAACGCCTGAGTCGTTCGCGCGGACGTCAGAGACATGACGCGGGCCCGGTGCGCAAGCACCGGGCCCTTCGTCGTCCCCCGGGTCGTCGGCCGTGCGGTCAGAGGGCGCTCTCGCCCACCCGCAGCGACACGAGCCGCTCGTGGATCCGCACCCTCAGCTCCGCCGGGGCCGCCTCCTGGCAGCTGCGGCGCACGATCTTCTTCACGACGGTCTCGACGTCGAACTCCTCGAGGCAGCCCTTGCACTCGGCCAGGTGCTCCCGGACCCGGTCGGCGTCCGGCGCGACGAGCTCGGAGTCGAGGTACTCGAACAACCTGTCGAGCGCCTCGGTGCACCCGACGCCGCAGTCTGCGTGGGCCTTCGGCGTGAGACTCAGGCTCGTGGTGCTCTCGGATTCCTCTCGGGCGCTCATCGGGCATCCTCCGGTACTGACGGGGCAGCGGCGACGAGTCCCCGGCCGCGTGCGTAGTCCGACAACAGCTCGCGCAGCTGGGCGCGACCGCGGTGGAGCCGGGACATCACCGTCCCGATCGGCGTCCCCATGATCTCGGCGATCTCCTTGTACGCGAACCCCTCGACATCCGCGAGGTAGACCGCGATCCGGAAGTCCTCCGGGATGCTCTGGAGCGCCTCCTTCACGTCGGAGTCCGGCAGGTGGTCGAGCGCCTCGGCCTCGGCCGAGCGCAGCCCTGCCGACGTGTGCGACGCCGCACGGGCGATCTGCCAGTCCTCGACGTCCTCGGCCGCGGACTTCAGCGGCTCGCGCTGCTTCTTGCGGTACGTGTTGATGAACGTGTTCGTCAGGATGCGGTAGAGCCACGCCTTGAGGTTCGTGCCAGGCCGGTACTGGTGGAAGGCAGCGAAGGCCTTGGTGAAGGTCTCCTGCACCAGGTCCTCGGCGTCGGCAGGGTTGCGGGTCATGCGCAGCGCAGCACCATAGAGCTGGTCGAGGTAGACCAGCGCCTCTGTCTCGAACCGCTCGCTGCGTGCCGCGTCGTCCTCGGCGCCAGGCGCTCGGTCGGTGTCCTCGTTCATCGTCGACGAGCCTAGCCCCGCAACCACCGGACGGCTCGACGCGGACCGCCCCCCGGTCGAGAAGGGTTCGGTGAGGCCGGGCAGCGACCTGACGGTCGGGCGGACGGCGAGTGCACAGCTCATGATGCGCACAACACGGTGTGGTAGCCCGCGATTCCCTGCCGGCCTCGACGCGCTGGGGCGCAGCCAGTGGTTCGCGGGGACCTCGGGCGGTCTGGTGCCCCTCGGCAGACCGCGCGCGTGAGCGCTAGCGTGACGTCATGAGCGACTCGAGATACCTGCAGCTGCTCCGCGAGCAGATCGGCCACGAGTTCGACGCCCACCAGCAGTACGTCGCGATCGCGGTCTGGTTCGACGGCCAGGACCTGCCTCAGCTGGCCCGGCACTACTACCGGCAGGCCATCGAGGAGCGCAACCACGCACTGATGATCGTGCGCTACCTGCTCGACCGTGGGCTGCAGGTGGAGATCCCGGCCGGCGGACCCGTGCGCAACGACTTCACGTCGGTCCTCGACCCGATCTCCCTCGCGCTCGCGCAGGAGCAGCAGGTCACCGAGCAGATCGAGGCCATCTTCCGGGCCGCCCGCGAGGAGGGGGACGCCCTCGGTGAGCAGTTCCTGCTGTGGTTCCTCAAGGAGCAGGTCGAGGAGGTCGCCTCCGCCACGACGCTGCGCACCGTCGCGACGCGTGCGGGCGACAACCTCTTCGACCTCGAGAACTACGTCGCGCGCGAGCAGGTCGGAGACGGCGGCGAGACTGCGGACGCACCCGCCGCGGCCGGCGGAGCCCTCTGAGCCCGACCAGCGACCGCACCAGCCCCTGCCGTCAAGGAGAACCGTCATGCTGCTCCGCCACATCGCCCGCCCCCTGTTCGCCTCGTGGTTCGTCTCCGAGGGGTACGACGCGGCGCGGCGTCCCGACGTGCACGCCGTACGCGCACGCGCCACTGTCGAGCGCGTCGCCCGCCTCGTGCCTCGCGGTGCGCTCGGTGGCGCCGTCGACCGCTACCGCGAACCGACGACCGCCCAGCTCGTCACGCTCGTGCGTGCGCACGGCGCCGCCACGGCCGCGGCGGGTGCACTGCTCGCTGCCGGCAAGGCACCCCGCACCGCGGCGCTCGTCCTTGCGGCCCTGACGGCACCGCTCATCCTCGCG
>DASVMA010000241.1:0-9219 GCA_036384595.1 Cellulomonas sp.
CGAGGTCGTTCAGGCCGACGACTCGCGCTCGGTGCAGCAGTGGTCACCGTCGGGCGCCTTCGGCTTCGGCGACGAGGACTCCGCGTTGCGGGACGGCAAGCCGACACCGTCGTACGTACCCGTCGTCGGGCGCATCGCCGCAGGCGGACCAATCCTTGCCGAGCAGGCTGTCGAGGACGTGTTTCCGCTCCCCCGCCAGCTCGTCGGCGACGGCGACCTGTTCCTGCTCAAGGTCGTCGGCGACTCGATGGTCGACGCGGCGATCTGCGACGGCGACTGGGTCGTCGTCAGACGCCAGCCGGTCGCCGAGAACGGCGAGATCGTCGCCGCGATGATCGACGGCGACGCGACGGTCAAGACGTTCAAGCGCATCGACGGTCACATCTGGCTCATGCCGCACAACCCGGCGTACGCGCCGATCCCCGGCGACGAGGCCCAGCTTCTCGGTCGCGTCGTCACCGTGCTGCGGAGCCTGTGACAGGTCCGGCGCGACCTGGGCGCGTCGCGTCACGCTCGTCGAGGCGGGCCTGTCGAGGCGGGCTCGTCGACGTGCGGCGCAGATCGAGCTGAGCGACGCTGATCGGTGACGTCGCTCATCGGCGGCACGGCCAGCGGCGGCACCGTGAGGGAAGGAGCGAGACATGCCAGGACGACTTCGAGACCCAGGACCCAGCGTCAAGGACGCTCGGCTGTACGAGGCGCTGCGTGAGGACGGGAACAGCAAGGAGAAGTCGGCGCGCATCGCGAACGCGGCGGCCCGGACGTCCCGGAGCGCGGTCGGCCGCACGGGCGGGAAGTCCGGCGACTACGAGGACTGGACCGTCACCGACCTGCGCCGCAAGGCCGCTGAGGTCGGCGTCGCGGGGCGTTCCCGGATGCGCAAGAGCGACCTCATCTCCGCGCTCCGCGGCCACTGAGCTCCCGGTCAGAACCCGAGACGCCGGGCGACAGCCGTCAGCGAGTCGGCCGAGCGCCGCAGTCCCGCGAGCTCGTCGGCCGACATCGGCACCTGGAGCCGCTCCCCCGCGCCGTCACGACCGACGAGCGTCGGCACCGACAGGCACACGTCGCTGATCCCGTAGTAGCTGTCCAGGAGCGAGGAGACCGGCAGGATGCGCTGCTCGTCGTTGATGACCGCCTCGATGATGCGCGAGCTCGCCAGGGCGACCGCATAGTTGGTGGCACCCTTGCCGGCGATGATGCGGTAGGCCGACTCGACGACCTCGTGGGCGATCTGGTCGCGCACCTCCGCGGTGAGCGGGCCCCGCCCGCCGATGCCGTTCCAGTCGACCAACGGGACGGCCCCGATCGTCGCCGAGCTCCAGAGCGGCAGCTCGCTGTCGCCGTGCTCGCCCGCGACGTAGGCGTGGACGTTCTGCACGGCCACGCCGGTGTGCTGCGCGATGAGGTACCGCAGCCGCGAGGAGTCGAGCACGGTGCCCGAGCCGAAGAGCTGTGCCGGCGGCAGCCCTGAGATCTTCAACGCGGCGTACGTGACGATGTCCACGGGGTTGGTGACCATTAGGTAGACCGCATGGGGCGCGACCTCGACGAGCGGCGGGAGCATCGTCGAGACCAGGGAGATCGTCGCCTCCGCGAGGTCGATGCGCGACTGCCCCGGCTTCTGCTTGGCGCCCGCAGTGATCACCACGACGTCGGCGTCGGCGCACACGGCCATGTCGTCCGAGCCGATCACCTCGGCCATCGGCATGAACTGCACACCGTGGCCGAGATCGAGCGCCTCGGCCTCGACCTTCGCCGTGTTGATGTCGTAGAGCGCGACCGTGCGCGCAGCGCCGCGCATGAGCGCCGCATACGCGATGGTCGAGCCGACCGCGCCTGCACCCACGATCGCGAGCTTGGTCCGGCGGTGCTGCCCGGCCGTGGTTCCCGGCAGGCCCAGCTCGTCGCCGTCAACGTTCTCGCTCATGGGGTGCTCCTTGTCGCGGGCGCCGCGCACGGATCCGTCCGGGCGTCGGGCAGGTCGGTCGGGCCAGGTCAGTGGGGCAACTCGAGTGGGGCAACCTCGGTCGGGTCAGGCTAGCCGTCCGTGGCGAGGCGGCGCAGTGCGGCGAGGGCGACCTCGCGGTCCGTCGTCCGCCAGAAGTCGGGGAGCGACCGCGCGAGGAAGTCGCCGTAGCGGGCCGTGGACAGCCGCGGGTCCAGCACCGCGACGACCCCGCGGTCCTCGGTCGTCCGGATGAGCCGGCCGGCGCCCTGCGCGAGCATGAGGGCCGCGTGGGTGGCCGAGACAGACATGAAGCCGTTGCCCCCCGCTGCGGCCACCGCCTCCGACCGGGCGGAGCGGACAGGGTCGTCCGGCCGCGGGAACGGGATGCGGTCAATGATCACGAGCCTGCAGGCCGAGCCGGGCACGTCGACGCCCTGCCACAGCGACAGGGTTCCGAACAGGCACGTCGCCTCGTCGGCGGCGAACTCGCGCACGAGCGTCGGAAGCTGGTCGTCACCCTGCGCGAGGACGGGCAGGTCCAACCGGTCCCGCATCGCCTGCGCCACGGCATCCGACGCCCGCCGGGACGAGAAGAGACCGAGCGTGCGCCCTCCCGCCGCCGTGATGAGCTCGGCGATCTCGTCGAGCTGCGCCTCGGTCGCCGGTTCACGACCCGGAGGCGGCAGGTGCCGAGCGATGTAGAGGATGCCCTGGCGGGGGTAGTCGAAGGGGCTGCCCACATCGAGCCCGTGCCACGGCTGCGCGTCCCCGATCGCGGCCGCGGGGGCGTCCGAACCGGCAACGGCCGTCGCGACCGGGGTGAGCTGCACAGGACCCTGCGCCTCGGCGTCGGCGCGGGCGTCCAGCCCGACCGAACGCGCGATCGGGGCGAACGAGCCGCCGAGGGCGAGCGTGGCCGACGTGAGGATCCCGGACCGGCCGGCGAGAAGGTTCGTGCGGATCAGTCCGTTGACGGCCAGCGGCGCGGCAAGCAGCCGAGTCATCGTCGGACCCCGGCTGCTCCCGTCACCGCGCTCGCACCACAGGACGCTCTGCCGGTTCTGCTCCGGGTCGGCGGCCATGCGTTCGGCGGTCTCGAACAGCAGCAGCATGGCCGAGGCGGCCATCTTCAACCCGCCCTCGACCGAACCGGTGGCGTTGGACGCCGACGTGCCGCCCGGCTTCAGTGCCGTCAGCAGCCCCCGGGCGCCGTCGCGGACCGCGCCGACGGCTGCCCGTGCGTCGGACGGGAGGCCGGTCGGGAACCTGCCCTCGGGAAGCGCGGCGAGGACTGCACCGAGAACCGCGCTCGCGGTGTCGAGATCGGTCGTCGGGACGCCCCCGTGCCGGCGCGCAAGGCGGGCGGCGTGCTCGACGGTGGCGACCGACAGCTCGGCCGTCGCCTGCGCGGTCACGCGGTCGGTCAGCTCGTGCGCCTCGTCGACGATGACCACCGTGTGCTCGGGCAGGACGCCGGGCGATCCCGATGCGGCGATCCCCAGCATGGCGTGGTTCGTCACGACGACGTCCGCCTCGCGCGAGTGGGTCCGCGCGCGCTCGGGGAAGCAGTCGGCGATCATCGGGCACTTCGGGCCGAGGCACTCCATCGCGGTCACGGAGACCTGGCGCCACGCGCGCTCGCTCACGCCGGGAACGAGGTCGTCGCGGTCGCCCGTGCTCGTCTCGGCGGCCCACTCGCGCAGGCGGACGACCTGGTCGCCGAGTCCCTCGTCGGACCCACGCCCGCCGCGAGACCCCTTGCCCGAGGCCGGCACAGGCGCCGGGTGCTCCGCCGCACCGGCATGGTCGCCCACGTCGAAGAGCGTGCCCGGCTCGTCTTGCGGGTAGCCGCCGGCGACCTTGTGCACGCAGAGGTAGTTGTGCCAGCCCTTGAGCAGGGCGATGTCGGGCATCCGAGGGAGCCGCGGCGCCAGCGCCTGTGCCACGAGCGGGAGGTCGCGCGTGACGACCTGGCGCTGCAGGGCCAGGGTCGCGGTCGAGACCACCACCCGCTCGTCGTTCAGGACGGCGTGCCGCACCGCAGGGACGAGGTAGCCGAGCGACTTCCCGGTGCCTGTCCCTGCCTGGACGAGCAGGTGCTCACCCTTCTCGATCGCGTCGGCGACAGCCCGCGCCATCTCGTGCTGGCCGTCGCGTCGAGATCCGCCGAGCGCACCGACGGCGAGGTCGAGGAGCTCGTCGACGGAGGCGGCGGGGTCGGGCACCGCGTCAGCCTAGCCGCGCCCGCGGACGACCCCGACGGGTGCCCTCACCGCGCGGGCACATCGCCGGGCCGGATCCTCACACCGGCCGGACTGCCGCGGACACGAGCTCGGCTGCGAGGTTCGCGTCGACACGTCCGCGCAGGGCGGTGCCTGCGGCGGTGTGCTCCTCCGCCTCGATCTCGCCGTGCAGGTGCACGCGGCTGACGAGGTCTCCACGGTCGTACGGGATGACGACATCGACGCTGACCCCGGGTCGCGGCAGCTGGTCGGCGATGAGCGCCTGGAGCTCGTCGATGCCCTCGCCGGTCCGCGCAGAGACCACGATGGCGCCCGGCTCCCGGGAACGAAGCCGTGCGATCGCCGCGGGGTCAGCGAGGTCCGCCTTGTTCAGGACGATGACCTCGGGGACGTCCATGGCCCCCGGGATGTCGGCGAAGACATGCCTGACGGCAGCGATCTGGCCCTCGGGGTCGGGATGTGAGACGTCGACGACGTGGAGCACCAGGTCGGCGTCCGCGACCTCCTCGAGCGTCGAGCGGAAGGCCTCGACGAGCTGGTGCGGCAGCGACCGGACGAACCCGACCGTGTCGGTGAGGGTGTAGACGCGCCCGTCGGCCGCCTCGGCGCGCCGCACGGTCGGGTCGAGCGTCGCGAACAGCGCGTTCTCGACGAGCACACCGGCGCCTGTCAGGCGATTGAGCAGGGAGGACTTGCCCGCGTTGGTGTAGCCGGCGATCGCGACCGACGGGATCGCGTTGCGCTTGCGGGACGCGCGCTTGGTGACCCGTGCGGGCTCCATCGCGGCGATCTCGCGGCGCAGCTTGGCCATGCGGTCGCGGATGCGACGTCGGTCGAGCTCGATCTTGGTCTCGCCGGGACCGCGCGAGCCCATGCCCGCCGCCGCCCCACCGACCTGGCCGCCGGCCTGGCGGGACATCGAGTCACCCCACCCGCGGAGGCGCGGGAGGAGGTACTGGAGCTGGGCGAGCTCGACCTGGGCCTTGCCCTCCCGGGACTTGGCGTGCTGAGCGAAGATGTCGAGGATCAGCGCGGTGCGATCGACGACCTTGACGCGCACGACGTCCTCGAGCGCGCGCCGCTGCGACGGTGCAAGGTCGCCGTCGACGATCACGGTGTCGGCGCCGACCGCGGCGACCATGGTCGCGAGCTCGGCAGCCTTGCCCGAGCCGAGGTACGTGCTCGGGTCGGGCGTGCGTCGACGCTGCAGCAAGGCGTCGAGCACGAGCGAGCCGGCGGTCTCCGCGAGGGCCGCGAGCTCCCGCAGGGAGTTCTCGGCGTCCTGCGCGGTGCCGGCACCCCACAGGCCCACGAGGACGACCTTCTCGAGCCGCAGCTGGCGGTACTCGACCTCGGTGACGTCCTCGAGCTCGGTGGACAGGCCGACGATGCGCCGGAGCGAGGCGCGCTCCTCGAGCTCGAGCTGGTCGCCGTCGTAGGACGAGCGGTCCGTGGTGCCGCCGTCGTGCACCGAGGTGCCCGCCCTCGCGAGCACGCGAGCCACGACGTCGTCCGCGACCTCCTGCGCACTACGTGGCGCGACGACCTCGTCTGCTGGTCCCTCGTGCGTGCTGGGGTGCTGCGGGTCGCTCACGCGGTGCCTCTCATTCGTCCTGCTCATCGTCCTGCCAGGGTCACCCGACCCTTGTGCGCTGCCGGCCGAAGCCTCGGACGTACCACGAACCTCGGCGGCGCTCCCTCAAGCCTGACACGCCGGACGCGCGAACCCGCAAGGTATTCGCTGCAAGCGCACGCATCGGGCGGCGGGCGGAGGCGGATAGGGTCGCGGACGTGACCACGAACGACCACTACTTCACGGCGGAGCCCGCCTCGCCCGACGAGCGCCGTGAAGTCAGGGTGCACCTCGCCGGGCGCGACGTCGACGTCGAGACGGCAGGTGGCGTGTTCTCCCCAGGCCACGTGGACCTGGGGACCGACGTCCTGCTGCGCGGCGTCCCCCGTCCCCCCGCGACCGGCGACCTCCTCGACCTGGGCTGCGGCTGGGGTCCCATCGCCCTCAGCCTCGCGCTGGCCTCGCCGGACGCCAGGGTCTGGGCCGTGGACGTCAACGAGCGGGCGCTCGACCTGGTCCGCCGCAACGCCGAACGGCTCGGCTGCACCAACGTCGTCGCGGTGCGGCCGGACGAGGTCCCGGACGACCTGCGGTTCGCCGCAGTGTGGTCGAACCCGCCGATCCGCGTCGGCAAGGACTCGCTCCACGAGCTGCTGCTGCACTGGCTCCCGCGGCTCGCCGTCGGGGCTCAGGCACACCTCGTCGTCAGCAAGAACCTCGGCGCCGACTCGCTCCAGCGGTGGATCGCCGAGCAGCTCGGTGACCGCGCCGACGTCGAGCGGGTCTCGACCTCGAAGGGCTTCCGGGTGCTGCGGGTCACCGCTCACTGACGGCCGCGAGTGCCGCACGCGCCTGCGCGAGCGTCGGCACGCCCGCGGCCCTGACCCGCTCGACGCCCTCGGCATCCAGGACGAGCACCGTCGGTGTCGCGGTGATCCCGAGCCGCTCCCCCAGAGCGAGGTGATCGGCGACGTCGACCTCGACGTGCGCCACGCCCTCGGTCGTCGTGACGACCCGCTCGAGCACGCGTCGCGTGGTGCGGCACGGCGCGCAGAACGTCGAGGAGAACTGCACGAAGGTCGCGCGCGCGCCGATGGGGACACCGAGGTCGCGCGCCAGGTCGAGCCCGGCGGCAGGTTCAGCGGACATGCCCCACGGCCCCGTCAGGCGCCCAGCGCGGCAAGGGCCACGTCAGCCTCGGCCACCAGGACGGCCGGGCCGGCGAGCTCGACGTGCCCACCCGGCAGGACGCTCACCCGCACGGTCCCACCCGGGACCTCGACCAGCCAGACGTCGGGAGCACCGTCGCCGGCCCAGGACCGCACGGCGAGCGCGGCCGCGCACGCACCCGTCCCGCACGAGCGCGTCTCCCCGACACCTCGCTCGTGGACACGCATCCGCACGCGGCCGACGACGGAGCCGTCGGGACCGGCCTCCTCGCCCAGCGGCACGACGAGCTCGACGTTCGTGCCGTGGGGCGGCACCGGGACGACGACGGGTGCGCGCGTGAGGTCAGCACCGTCGAGCTCGGCCAGCCCCGCGAGCGCGAGCACGGTGTGCGGGTTGCCGACGTCCACACCGAGCGCGGGACGGACCTCGGCGAGGCCCACCACCGAGACCTCGGCGTCGTAGCCGACCTCGACCGCGCGTGTGCCACCCGGCAGGCTCCAGGAGCCCATGTCCACCGCGTACCACGGTTCGTCATCCACGCTCGCGCTCCCCGCCGCGGGCGCGATCCGACGGACCCACCGCACGCCGGCCCGCGTGCCGACCGCGAGCTCGCCGCCGAAGGGGTCCCACAGCCCCAGCCGCTCGAGGTAGGCAGCGAACACCCGGACGCCGTTGCCGCACATCTCCGCGACGGAACCGTCGGCGTTGCGGTAGTCCATGAACCAGCGCGCCGACGGGTCGGCTGCGAGCACTGCCGCGCCCTCGGGCACCCTCGAGCTCTCGACGAGCCGGATGACGCCGTCGGCACCGACCCCGGCATGCCGGTCCGTGAGGGCGCGCACGAGGGGCGCGGACAGGTTGAGCTCGTCGTCCCGGTCGTCGAGGAGCACGAAGTCGTTCTCGGTGCCGTGGCCCTTGGTCACGTGCAGGCTCGTGGCCCGTTCAGCGGCCGCGGGGCTTGGTGTGCCGGTCATGAGCCCAGACTACGGCGCGGGGAAGGGTCGGCCGTGGCCAGGCCCAGGGAGCCCGCGTCGGCAGCTGCGACGAGCTCGAGCGCCCGGTCCACCAGCGACGGGTCGCGCGCGTCCAGCCAGTGCACGCGGGGATCCCGGCCGAACCAGCCCATCTGCTTGCGGGCCAGCCGCCGGGTGCCGGCGGCGACCGCCGCGCGCGCCTCGGACGCGCTGATCTCGCCCCGCAGCAGCGCGAGGACCTCCGCATAGCCGACGGCGCGCGACGCCGTACGCCCGATCCCCCGCGCTGCCAGCGCCCGGACCTCGTCGACGAGCCCCGCCTCCCACATGTGCTCCACGCGCGCCTCGATCCGCGCGTCGAGCACGGCACGGTCGCAGTCCAGCCCGATCTGGAGGGCGGGCACCTCGTAGACGTGCTGCGGGAGGCTCGCGCAGTAGGGCCGGCCCGTCAGGGCGATCACCTCGAGCGCTCGCACGATCCGGCGCGCGTTGCGCGGACCGATCCCGGCTGCCGCGACCGGGTCGAGCCGCTCGAGCTCGGCGTGCAGAGCGCGCGACCCCTCGACCTCGACACGCCCCTCGAGCCGCGCGCGCGCCTCGGGGTCGGTCCCAGGGAAGTCCATGTGGTCGAGCAGCGCGCGCACGTACAGCCCCGACCCGCCGACGGCCACGGCCCGTGCACCCCGAGCGTCGATCGCGACGAGGTCCGCCCTCGCGCCCCGCTGGTAGTCGGCCACCGAGGCGTCCTGGTCGACGTCGAGCACGTCGAGCTGGTGGTGCGGGATGCCGCGTCGCTCGGTGAGCGGGAGCTTCGCGGTGCCGATGTCCATGCCGCGGTACAGCTGCATGGCGTCGGCGTTGACGATCTCGCCGCCGAGCCGCTCCGCGAGCGCGAGCCCGAGGTCCGACTTGCCGGTCGCCGTCGGGCCGACGACCGCGATCACGAGGCTCATGACGGCTCGCCCGTGCGCACGGGCACCGGGAGCCAGGTCGCCACGACGTGCTGCGCACCGAACGGGGCACCGGCCGCCAGGACCCCTGCCTCGACCGCGTCGTCCCCGACCGCACCCAGCAGGACCTGCCACGGACCCCAGCCGCTCACGGCGAGCTCCCCGGCGACGCGCTCGTCGAGCCTGCGGAGCCTGTCCCGGGCCGCCGGGCCGCCGTCGGCCAGATCGGCAACGACCGCAGCGTCGTACGCGGGAGCGCGCTCGTCGTCGGCGAGCGGTGCGTCGGGCCCGTGCCGCGCACTCAAGGAGCCGACGACGAGGAGTCAGACGCGGCTGGCGCCTGCTGCCGCGCCATCGC
>DASVMA010000242.1:0-3530 GCA_036384595.1 Cellulomonas sp.
ACATGACGAACCCGTCGAGGAGCCCGATGCGGGAGTGCACGATCGCCTCGCCGTCGATCGCGAGCAGCAGGCCCGCCGTCGTGCCCAGCGCGGTCGAGGCGAACATCCGGCGCGCGATGCGGGCGACCAGGAGGACGGCGATGATCCCGGCGACGGCCGGGCCGAGCCGCCACGCCGCGGAGCTCGTGACGCCGCCACCGAGCTGGATCCCGAGCGCGATCATCCACTTGCCCACGGGTGGGTGCACCACGTACTCGGGGTCGAACCCGAGCATGCTGACGTCGCCCGCCTCGAACCGGGGGTTCGGGTTGTCGCCCCACCCGGCCTCGTAGCCGCGCACGAGCAGCGAGTAGGCCTCCTTGACGTAGTACGTCTCGTCGAAGACCAGGACGTGCGGCCGGCCGAGGTCCCACAGCCGCACGATCGCGGCGAGGGCGGTCACCGCGAGCGGCCAGAGCCAGCCCAGGAGGCGTGCGCGCGGCGTGCTGTCGAGCGCGAGCGTGGGCTCCCCGAGCAGGCGGCGCAGGAGGCGGGTCTCGGTGGGCACGACGGGCTCGCCGAGAGCCTGGTCGACCGGTCCGTACGGCGAGGCCGGGACGAGGTCGGGGAGCTCGGCTGCGTCGTCGTCGTCGGGGGTGCGCGGCACCCGGTCATCGTAGGGGGATGTGCTGAGCCGGGGGCAGGGAAAGCGGCGACCGCTCCGCCGGCGGTGCAGGCGCGGGAGCACGCGGGTGCGGGGCGGGCCGTCCGTGAGGTGGCAGGCTTGCGGACGTGACCCTCCCCGACCCACCGCCGACCGGCCGGCTCGTCCTCGCGGCGACGCCCATCGGCAACGTCGAGGACGCCTCTCCCCGGCTGCGCAGGCTCCTCGCGGAGTCCGAGGTGGTCGCCGCCGAGGACACGCGCCGGCTGCGTGCGCTGGCCGCGCGGATGGGCGTGACGATCGGCGGCCGGGTCGTCAGCTACCACGAGCACAACGAGGGCGAGCGCGCGGTCGAGCTGCTCGACGTCGTCCGCGGCGGCGGCACCGTCGTGGTCGTGACGGATGCCGGCATGCCGTCGGTCTCGGACCCCGGGTTCCGGGTCGTCGCGGCGGCCGTCGAGGCGGGCGTGCCGGTGACCGCGGCGCCCGGTCCGAGCGCGGTGCTCACGGCGCTCGCGCTGTCCGGCCTCCCGACCGACCGGTTCTGCTTCGAGGGCTTCCCTCCGCGCAAGCCGGGCGAACGCGCACGCGCTCTCGCCGAGCTCGCGACCGAGCGCCGCACGCTCGTCTTCTTCGAGGCCCCCCACCGGCTCGGCCAGACCCTCGCGGCGATGGCCGAGGCGTTCGGTGCGCAGCGGCCGGCCGCGGTGTGCCGTGAGCTGACCAAGACGTACGAGGAGGTCGTGCGCGGCCCTCTGGCCGACCTCGCGGCCTGGGCCGTCGCAGGCGACGTGCGCGGCGAGATCGCCATCGTGGTCGGCGGCGACGTCGGGCACCCCGCGGCGACCACGGCCGACCTCGTCGCGGAGGTGCTGGCGCGCACGGACGCCGGGGAGCGGCTCAAGGACGCCGTGGCCGACGTCGCGGAGACCGCCCGCGTCCCGAAGCGCGACCTGTACGCGGCGGCCCTGGTCGCGCGCACCCGCCCGGCCGAGTCGTGACGGTCACCGCCCCGGCCGGTGAGCTGCTCGAGGAGCACTACGACGGTGCTCGGCCGGTCCGCACGCTCGTGCACCTGTTCGCCGGGCAGCGCTGGCGCATCGCGCTCGCGGCGTTCGCGTTCGCCCTCAAGCACTCGCCCGTGTGGATCATGCCGCTGCTCACGGCCGAGGTGATCGACATCGTCGTGCAGCACCGCCCGCTGCGTGACCTGTGGTGGTCGGCGGTGCTCATGGCGGTCTTCATCGCGCAGAACTACCCCCTGACCTGGGTGTACACGCGCCAGCTGTCGGTGTCGGTGCGGACCGTCGAGACCAACCTGCGGATGGCGTTGGCACGCCGGCTGCAGGAGCTCTCGATCGGCTACCACCGCCGGATCAGCGCCGGCGTGCTGCAGGCCAAGATCGTCCGCGACGTCGAGAACGTCGTGGAGAGCACGCGGCAGACCTTCGACTCCGGCATGGCGGCGATCACGACGCTCGCGGGGGCGATCGTCATCACCGCGGTGCGGGTCCCGGAGTTCCTGCCGGTGTTCGTCGTCGCCGTCCCGGTCTCGGCCCTGCTCGTCACGGCGATGCGCCGCCGGATGGTCGCCCGCAACGCCGCGTTCCGTGTCCAGGTCGAGCGCATGTCCGCACGCGTCAGCGAGATGACGCACCTCATCCCCATCACCCGCGCGCACGCGCTCGAGCAGGACGAGCTCGACCGGATGGGGTCGTCGCTCGTGGGCGTGCGCGAGGCGGGCATCCGGCTCGACGTCGTCAACGGGCGGTTCGGGGCGCTCGCCTGGATCACGTTCCAGCTGCTCAGCGTCGGCTGCCTCGTCGGGGCGGCGTGGGTCGCATGGACCGGCACGTTCGACGTCAGCGCGGGCGACGTCGTCATGCTGTCGAGCTACTTCATGGCGCTCACGGGGTCGGTGACCGCGCTGCTCGGCCTCGCGCCCGTCGTCACGAAGGGGCTCGAGTCGGTGCGGTCCATGGGCGAGGTCCTCACCGAACCGGACCTCGAGCGGAACGCCGGGAAGGCCCTGGTCGGCGAGGTCGCCGGCGCGGTCCGGTTCGAGCACGTGGGCTTCGCGTACGACGACGCACCCGACGAGCACGCGATCGAGGACTTCAGCCTCGACGTCGTGCCGGGGGAGACCGTCGCGCTCGTCGGGCCGTCCGGATCAGGCAAGTCGACCGTGCTCAACCTCGTGATCGGGTTCCTCAAGCCGACGTCGGGCCGGATCCTGCTCGACGGACGCGACGTGACCGGGCTCGACCTGCGCAGCTACCGGCGACACCTGGCGGTCGTGCCGCAGGAGTCGCTGCTGTTCGAGGGCAGTGTGCGCGCCAACGTCACCTACGGCAGCCCCGAGCTGACCGACGACGCGGTCCGCGCCGCGCTGCGGGACGCCAACGCGCTGGACTTCGTCGAGCAGATGGGTGGCCTCGACGCCGTCATCGGCGAGCGCGGCGCCCGGCTCTCCGGCGGGCAGCGGCAGCGCATCGCGATCGCTCGGGCGCTCGTCCGCAACCCGCGCGTGCTCGTGCTCGACGAGGCGACCTCGGCCCTCGACACCGCATCGGAGCGGCTCGTCCAGGAGGCACTCGCGCGGCTCATGCAGGGTCGGACGACCTTTGTCGTCGCGCACCGGTTGTCGACGATCCAGGGGGCCGATCGCATCGTGGTCATGCGGGCGGGACGGCTCGTGGAGATCGGGTCGCACACCGAGCTGATGGCGGCCGACGGGCCCTACTCGGCGCTGCAGGCGCCGGGCGGTCAGGCGCGCTGAGCCGCCTCGATCACGCCTGGGCCGACGCGACGAGCTCGACCCCGGCCGCGGCGAGCTCTGTGCGCGCGGCAGCGCCCTGCTCGGGCGTGACCGGGACCGTCAGGTCGG
>DASVMA010000243.1:0-9578 GCA_036384595.1 Cellulomonas sp.
GCGTCGTGACCGAGGTTGCTCACGGTGACCTGCTCGGTCAGCACGCCGTGGTCGTCGAGCGTCAGGACGATGACGACCTCGAGCTCGGCGGCGTCGTCGTGCGCACGGACGGTGACCTGGCCGCCGTCCGTGGCGACCGGCCCGGACAGCTGGAGCCGGAGCGGGCGGCTGGTGCCGGCGCGCGCGACCTCGAGCCCCGGCGTCCCACCCCAGCCGTCCGACTCGGAGGGCAGCAGCGTGAACGGGATCGGGTCGTCGGCGCTGCTGTGCGGGGTCGGCGCCGTGGAGACGCGGACGAGGGAGTCGACGTCGTCGCCCAGGTCGCGACCCCAGTGCAGCACGCGGGGGATGAGCGGTCCGGAGACGTCCAGGACCAGCGCCACGCCTGCGGCGCGGAGGTTCACGAAGGGGGTGTCGGCCGGCACGGTCACAGTCCTCCAGGTTTCGAGACGGTTCGGACCGATCTGTCCGGGGGCGGACGACGGATGACGGGACGGCGGTGACGGTGGGTGCGCCCAGGGCGCCCGCCGGGCGTCAGCCCTTCGTCGCCCCCATGGTCAGCCCGGAGACGAACTGCTTCTGCAGGAGGAAGAACACGATCAGGGTGGGCAGCGCCACGATGATCGACCCCGCCGAGAGCAGGTTGAAGTCGGTGAAGAACTGCCCCTGGAGGTTGTTGAGCGAGCTCGTGATCGGGAACTTGTCGCCGCTCTGCAGCAGGACCGTAGCCCAGAAGAACTCGTTGTAGATCCAGGTGACCTCGAGGGTGGCAAGGGCAGCCAGCGGTGGCCGGCACAGCGGGAGCGTGAGCTGCCACCACTGCCGGAAGACGCTCGCGCCGTCGACGTCGGCGGCCTCGTACAGCTCCATCGGGATCGTCTTCATGTAGTTGCTGAGGACGAACGCGCAGAACCCCGTCTGGAACGCGGTGTTGATCGCGATCAGGCCCCACAGGCTGTTGAGGAGCGTGCCCGAGTCGTTGATCCACGCAGGCACCGTGATGGCGCGGAACAACCGGTAGATCGGGATGAGCAGGGCCTGCGGAGGAAGCAGGTTCGCTGCGGTGAACATCCCGAGCAGGGCGAGGTTGAACCGGTAGCTGAACCGGGCCACCACGAACGCCACCATCGACGAGAGCACGAGCGTGAGGACCACCGCGGGAACGGTGATCATCGCGGAGTTCAGGAAGTGCTTGGTGAAGTCACCCTGCTTCCACGCGTTCGTGAAGTTCCCCACCGTGAAGCCGCCGAACGACGCATAGCCGTGCAGCGAGGTGTAGTGGTAGTCGCGGAAGCTGTTGTAGAGGGCCCACAGGACCGGGAACAGCCAGGCTGCGGCGACCACGATGAGGAAGACGTGCAGCAGCCGACGGCCCGGGGTGGTCGGCCTGTGCCGGAACGCCGGTGCGGGTCCGGTGGCCCGCGACGGGTCGAGCGCGACGGTGCTCATCGGTCCCCCTTCATGACGACGCGCAGGTAGATGGTGATGAAGACCGAGCTGATCAGCAGCATCACGGTCGCGAGCGCCGAGCCGAAGCCGATCCGGCTCGCCTCGCCGACGACGTTCTGCGTCACGAGCGTCGAGATGAGCTCGAGGCCGTTGCGTCCCTTGTTGATGATCCAGACAAGGTCGAACGCGCGGAGCGACTCGATGAACGTGACCACCAGGATGATGATGTTGATGGGCCGCATGACCGGGAAGATCACGCGGAAGAAGGCCTTCGACTCGGAGCAGCCGTCGATCGCCGCGGCCTCGCGGAGCGACTGGTCCACGGCCTTCAGGCCCGCCAGGTACAGCAGCATGATGTAGCCGACCTGGCGCCACGAGGTCGCCACGAGAGCTGCCCACAGGTTGTACCTCTGGTCGCCGAACCAGTCGATGCCGCTGCCGGTGACGACGTTGAGCAGCCCGTTGTCCTTCGAGAAGATGAGCTGCCAGATGAAGCCGATCAGGGCGAGGGAGAGGACGACCGGCATGTACAGGGCCATCTGGTAGATGCGGGTGGCGCGGATCTCCTTGTCGAGAAGCACGGCCAGGAACATCCCGAAGGGCGTCGCCACCAGGAACATGACCGCGAGCCAGATGAGGTTGTGGGTCATGGCGGGCCAGAACGGCGGGTAGTTGGTCGCGACGTTCCGGTAGTTGGTCAGGCCGATGAAGTCGTCGGCGCTGATGTTGCCGATCCCGTTCCACTTCGTGAACGAGAGCACGACCGACGAGATCGCCGGAAGCCAGATCAACCCGACGACCACGATGCTCGGGATCGCGACCATCAGGATGATGGTGATCCGGTCTGCGGTGCTGCGCCTCCTCCCGCGCGGGCCGCGCCGCGCGGGCAGAACAGCTCTGCCCGCGCGACGCGCTACGGTCGGGGAGGGAACCTGTACGGACCTCTCAGACATGGTGACCCTCGTCTCGGCGCCTCGTCACGAGGCGAAGATCGACTTCTTCTGGCTCTCGATGCTGTTCACCAGTCCGTCGACGTCGGACGGGTTGCCGATGAACGTCTGGATCGCGGGGATCATGACGGTCGAGGCGAAGTCGGGGCGCGTGTCGCGGTCCATGAACTGCGAGATGTTCTTGGCGCTGCCGATGAAGTCGACCGCCTTCTTCTGCAGGGTGGTGTACTTCGCCGTGTCCGCCTTGCTGTTGGTGGCGATGACGGTCGGGTCGCCCTTGACGTACACCTCCTGGGCCGCGGCGCTCGAGAGGTAGGTGAGGAGGTCCTTCGCGCCGGCCGGGTTCTTGGGCTTGCTCGCCATCATGAAGCCGTCGATCGGAGCCTCGATCGCGCCGGTCCCGATGTTCGAGTCCATCTCGGGGAACGTGAAGAAGTCCAGGTCCTCACGGTCGGCGCCGGCGGTGAACTGCTGGCCCACGAACATGCCGAGGACGTAGGTCGCGGACTCGCCCTTCTGGAGCGACTGCGCGGCCTCCTGCCAGGTGCGGCCGAGCGAGTCGGGCTGCGACACCTCGAGGAGCTTGCGCCAGGCGTCGAAGACGTTCTTGACCTTCTGGTCCGTCCAGGACTCCTTGCCCGCCATCAGGCTGACGTGGAAGTCGTAGCCGTTGAGGCGCAGGTTGAGCTGGTCGAACGTGCCCATGGCGGGCCAGCCGTCCTTGTCCGCGAATGCGAGCGGCACCAGCCCGTCCTTCTTGATCTGGGTCGACAGCGTGTAGAAGTCGTCCATGGTCTTCGGGACCGTGTAGCCCTTGGCCTTGAAGATGCTCGGGCGGTAGAAGACGGCCCACGGGTAGGTGGTGAACGGCACGAAGTACTGCTTGCCGTCGCTCCCCGTGGATGCGCCCTTCATCGCGTCGGACTCTCCGGAGATGTTCTTCCACACGTCGCTGATGTCGCCGGCGAGGCCCTGCTCGGCGAAGAAGCGCATCCGGTACCCGGCGAACCACGTGAACACGTCGTCCGGCGAGCCCTGGAGGTAGTTGTTGATGTTCTCCTGGAACGTGTTGTGGTCGACCGTGTTCGTCGTGACCGTGACGCCGTTGCTCTGCGCCTGGTACGCCGAGATGATGTCGGCGTACGCCTGCTTCGGCACCGCGTCCGACTGGTTCGAGCCGAAGGTGACGACCCCGCTCGCCTTGGAGCTGGCGCCGGCACCTGTGGTCGAGCTCGAGGTGGAGCCCGACCCGCACGCGGCGAGCGCGGCGAATGCCGCGGCACCCATCGTGCCCATGAGCAGCGTTCGCCTGCTCATGGGGCTCGATGCGAAGGATGAGATGAAGGCTGACGGGACAGAGCCTGAGTTCGGCTCGGAGTTCTGGTTGGACACGACTCCTCCTGGGAATCCATACGCGTCGACATTGACGGGTGACGGACGGTGCTGCACGGGACTCGCCAGCGAGGCCGTGGAGTGCGCGCGTCGGTGCTACGCGCTCCATGAAACCGTTGATCAGGCGACTGCGCAAGAGGTACGGTCGTCCTAACTGATAGCGGTTTCATAACGGCGCGAAGGCCGAGGAGCTGCGCTCTGTCATGCCCGACCTGCGGGCAGGTCCGTGGTCGTCGGGGTGGTGCGCGTCGTGGTCCGGCGCCTCGCACAACCGAAAGTAGGGTCGTCCCGTGAACAACCCGGTCGAGCGTCGACCCGTCATCGCCGACGTCGCGCGAGTCGCCGGTGTGTCGGTGCCGACAGTCTCCCGTGTGCTGACCGGATCGGTCCCGGTGAGCGAGGAGAAGCGCGCGCTCGTGCACGCGGCGATCGAGGCGCTGCGGTACCGACCCAACGCCGCAGCCCGCGCGCTCGTGAGCGGGCATCGGTCGATGATCGCCATCGTCGCGATCGACACCACGCGCTACGGGTACGCCCAGACGATGAAGGGCATCGAGGCATCCGCCCGCGATGCCGGGTACATCGTGGTGGTCGTCGTCGTCGAGTCGGCCAGCCCGTCCGCGAGGCAGGCCGCGATCGACAAGGTCCTCGGCCAGTCGGTCGCCGGCGTGGTCGTGCTCGAGTTCGACCAGATCGCCATCGCAGTGTCCGACGCCCTGCCCCTGAGCATCCCCACCGTCTCGGTCGGGAGCGCGCGCCGCCGGTCGAGCCGGCATCCACGCGCGTACCTCGACGACCAGGCGGCGGCGGCCGCGGCGACCAACTACCTGCTGGAGCTCGGCCATCGGACCGTGCATCACCTCGCGATCCCCCCGATGTCGGGCCGGGTCGGCCGCGAGCTCGGCTGGCAGCGCGCCCTCGTGGCCGCGGGCGCGCCCGTTCCTCCGCGGCTGGAAGCGGCCTTCGACCCGGCGTCCGGGTACGACGTCGGCAGACAGCTGGCGGCCGACCCCGAGGTGACGGCGGTGCTGTGCGGGAACGACGAGCTCGCGATCGGACTCATGCGCGCGCTCGGCGAGGCAGGCCGCGCGGTACCCGACGACGTCAGCGTCGTCGGCTTCGACGACCAGCCCTACGCCGCGATGTGGACGCCGTCGCTCACGACCGTCGTCCAGGACTTCGACGATCTTGGCCGCCGCGCATTCGGCCAGCTCGAGTCCTTGATCCGGACCGGGACCGCGCCACGCATCTGGCGCGCGACCCCGCACCTGGTCATCCGCGAGAGCTCCGGGCCGCCCCCAGCCGCTGCCGAGCGACGTTCCGCCGACGGACTCACCGCAGCGGTGTCACCCGGCCGGTGAGGTGCGGCTTCCGGGAGCGCGCGTTCCAGCCAGCCAGGTCGTACCCGCCCGTCTCGTCCGGCGCGATCCGCACGGTCACGGTCCCCGGCAGCAGCACCGGCGTGGCGAACTCGACGGTCCAGGTGAACGCGTCGCTGCGGGCGGCGCCGACGACGGCGAGCGCGCGTGACGCGGTGTACATGCCGTGCGCGATCGCTCGCGGGAAGCCGAGCGCCCTCGCGGTGAGCGCCGAGAGGTGGATCGGGTTGCGGTCGCCGGAGACGGCGGCGTACCGGCGGCCGGTGTCGGCGGCGAGCCGCCACTGACCCGTGGGGACCGGCGGGACGAACGGCGCCCGCTCGTCGCCGGACGTGCCGTCGTCGTCGGTCCCGCGGTCGGACCCGAGTCGCACGCCCTTCGCGAGGTACGTCGAGACCCCACGCCACGCGACCGGCCCGGCCGACACGTCATGGCCCGGCCCCGCCACGCGCACCTCGGTCACGAGCTCGACCTGCGTGCCCCGCCGGTGCGGCGCCAGGTTCTGCGCGAACGCCCGGATGTCGAGCACCTCACCGAGTGAGACGGGCCGCAGCTGCGTCACGTGGTTGGCCAGGTGGACCATGCCGGCGGGCGGCAACGGGAAGTCCGGCCGGACCATGACCGCCGTCGCGACGGGGAACGCGAGGGTGTGCACGAACGCGGCGGGCAGCACGTCGGACGCGCTCTCGCCGAGCAGGTGCTGGTACGCCGTGAGCCGGTCGGCCTCCGCGCGGACGCCCGCGACGAGGTACGCGACGTCGGGCAGAGTGCGCGGTGCGTGCCCCGATCGGGCCGCCGCGGCGAGCCGAGCGGACGTGGCGACCCCCCGCGCGTACAGCCCGCCGAGCCCGGGGACGCCGGGCAGGACGACCTCGACGAGCGTGCGGTCCGCCGCCGCGGGGGTGGAGGTCACTGACCGACCAGGTTCTGCCCGCAGACGCGCAGCACGTGCCCGACGATGCCGCCGGCCTGCGGTGACGCGAGGAACGCGACGGTCTCGGCGACGTCGATCGGCTGCCCGCCCTGCTGGAGCGAGTTGAGCCGGCGCGCGACCTGACGGGTCACGGGCGGGATCTTCGCGGTCATGTCGGTCTCGATGAACCCGGGTGCGACCGCGTTGGCCGTTCCCCCGAACGCCGTGAGCAGCGGAGCCGTTGCACGGACCATGCCGATCACGCCACCCTTGGAGGCCGCGTAGTTGGTCTGCCCGCGGTTGCCCGCGATGCCCGACGTCGAGGCCAGGGCCACGATCCGCGGCTCGGTGGTGAAGTCGCCCGACGTCAGCAGCTGCTCGTTGATCCGCAGCTGCGCGGCGATGTTCACCGCGATGATCGAGCTCCACCGGTCGGGGGTCATGTTCGCGAGCAGCTTGTCGCGCAGGATGCCCGCGTTGTGCACGACGATGTCGAGACGCCCGTGCCGAGCCAGCGCGTGCTCGAGGATCCGCGTCCCCGCGTCGGGCGAGGTGACGTCGAGCTGCAGGGCCGTCCCGCGGACACGGTTGGCGACCGCTGCGAGCTGCTCGCCCGCAGCGGGGACGTCGACCGCGACGACCGTCGCACCGTCCCGCGCGAGGGTCGCCGCGATGGCCGCGCCGATGCCGCGTGCCGCGCCGGTCACGACCGCGACCCGGCCGTCGAGCGGACGTTCCCAGTCGAGGGGGAGCGCACCGCCGTCGGTGTCGACGTCGAGGAGCTGGCCGTCGACGAACGCCGAGTGCGTCGACAGGAAGAACCGCAGCGCGCCGAGCACGCTCGGAGCCGTCACCGGGACGCCGTCGGCCACGACGACGCCGTTGCCGGTCGCGCCCGCGCGCAGCTCCTTGGCGACCGAGCGCAGGATCCCGTCGATGCCCTGCCGTGCGGCCGCGGTCGCGGGGCCGTCGTCGGCCGTCGCGGGCCGCGAGATCGTCACGATGCGCGCGTGCGCGGGAAGCGCCTTGAGGACCGAGCCGAGCGCGAGGACGGGTGCGGCGAGGTCGTCGGGGTGCGCGACCTCGGTGAGCACGACCACCACGGCGGCGTACCGGTCACCCGCGGCGGGGTCGCGGCGGACGTCGAGGTCCCAGCCGGGGATGGTCGACGCGGGGTCGACGACGCCGTCAGCCCCTGCGGCGCCGGTGGTGGCGCTCGAGGTGCCGGACAGGATGCGCGCCACGGTGTCGGCGTCCGCGCCCGTGCCCAGCACGAGCACCGGTCCGTCGACGAGCGGCTGCCCCGGGCGGAACCGGCGCAGGACCGCGGGCCGCGGCAGCCCGAGCTGCTGGGCGATCTTCTTCGTGAACCCCGAGTTGACGAGGTTCAGGTAGGTGTCGGTCACGCTGCCTCCAGGATCGCTGTGACGCCGATACCGCCCGCTGCGCAGACGGAGATGAGGGCGCGGACCGGGCGGTCGTCGCCGTTGGCCGCCTTGCGCCGCGCGAGCTCCTTGGAGATCGTCGCAACGATGCGTCCGCCCGTCGCGGCGAACGGGTGCCCGGCCGCGAGCGAGCCGCCGTGCACGTTGAGCTTGGCGCGGTCGATCGTGCCGAGCGCGCCGTCGAGCCCGAGCCGGGTGCGGCAGAACTCGTCGGACTCCCAGGCGGCGAGCGACACGAGGACGGTCGACGCGAACGCCTCGTGGATCTCGAAGTAGTCGATGTCGTCGAGGGTCAGCCCGTTGCGGGCGAGCAGGCGGGGAACGGCGAAGACCGGCGCGGTGAGCAGCCCGTCGACCCCGTGGACGAAGTCGACGGCCGAGGTCTCGGCGTCGACGACGACCGCGAGCGGGGTCAGGTCGTGGGCGGCGGCCCACTCGTCGGACGCGATGAGGACGGCCGAGGCGCCGTCGGTGAGCGGGGTCGAGTTGCCGGCCGTCATGGTCGCGGGCTTGTCGAGCGTCAGCCCGAAGGTCGGCTTGAGCTTCGCGAGCTTCTCGAGCGAGGAGTCGGCGCGCAGGTTCGCGTCGCGCACGAGGCCACGGAACGGGGTCACGAGATCGTCGAAGAACCCGGCGTCGTACGCCGTCGCGAGGTTCTGGTGGCTCGCGAGCGCGAGCTCGTCCTGCGCCTCGCGGGTGATGTCCCACTGCGCCGTGGTGATGGCCTGGTGCTCGCCCATGGACAGGCCGGTGCGGGGCTCGGAGGTCGTGGGGGCCGACGGCGCGAGGTCCTGCGGCCGGAGGCGCGCGACGGCGGCGAGCTTCTGCACCGCGGTCTTGGCGCGCGAGAGGTCGAGCAGCACGCCGCGAAGCCGGTCGCTCACGGCGATGGGCGCGTCGGACGTCGAGTCGACGCCGCCCGCGATCGCGGAGTCGAGCTGGCCGAGACGGATCTTGTTCGCGAGCCCGACGACGGTCTCGAGGCCCGTGGCGCACGCCTGCTGCAGGTCGTAGGCCGGGGTCTCGTTGGCGAGTGCGGAACCGAGCACGCACTCGCGCGTCAGGTTGAAGTCGCGGCTGTGCTTGAGCACCGCGCCCGCGGCGACCTCACCGATGACCTCGCCCTGCAGGCCGAAGCGCGCGACGAGCCCGTCGAGCGCCGCAGTGAGCATGTCCTGGTTGCTGGCGCGCGTGTAGGCGCCGCCCGATCGGGCGAACGGGATGCGGTTCCCGCCGACGACGACGGCGCGCCGGGGCAGCCGCGGGGCTCCCGGGGAGGCCTCGGTGGAGCCTGCGGTCGGGGTGACTGCCATGGTGTTCCTCTCGCGTCGTTGCGCAGCGGTTCACGGATCTCGCCGTGATCACGATCGCAGAACGGGACTTCGGTCCCGGGTTGCGGCTCGCGATCTCTGGTATATCCGAAACCCACAGTACCTGATACCTTCGGTTTCGTGAGCCCCGTCACACCCGGGCCGTCGACGCCGACGGACAACCAGCCGCCGCGGTCGACCGCGAGCGGTGCTGCCGCCATGGGTACGGCCGCCGGCCCGCCCTCCACGTCGTCCCCCCGCTCGCCGAGCGATGCCTTCGGGCTGACCACGCACCGGGACGACGCCGTCGACGGGCGGGCCACCCGGTGGGCCGACCACCGCGAGAGCCGCCGGGCCGAGTTCGTCCGGATCGCGCGCCGGACCGTCCACCACCACGGACCGGACGTGTCCATGGAGGAGATCGCGGCCGCGGCGGGCACCTCGAAGTCGATCGTCTACCGCTACTTCGCCGACAAGACCGGGCTGCAGATCGCGGTCGCCGAGGCCGTCGTGCTGCAGATCCGGGGCGCCCTCGAGGGGGTGCTGCGGGTCGCTCCGACGCCGCGCGACGGCCTGCGCGCGATGGTTGCGGTGTACCTCGAGATGATCGAGTCGTCGCCCAACGTGTACGCGTTCGTCACCCGCGACGGCTCGGTCGAGTCGGGCGGACCGCTCGGGCACTTCCTCGACTCGGTGACCGCGCTCGTCGCCGCACCGTTCGCGCGCGGCCTCACCGACGA
>DASVMA010000244.1:0-3790 GCA_036384595.1 Cellulomonas sp.
CGGAGCAGGTCGCCCAGGCGGCGGCCCTCGCGGCGCGCGCGCGGACGTTCGACGGCACAGGTCGCACGAGCGACGGGCACCGCGTCCCGCTGCTCGCCAACGTGGGCCGACCCGACGGCGCGCAGGCTGCGGCCGACGCCGGGGCCGAGGGGGTCGGGCTGTTCCGCACCGAGTTCTGCTTCCTCGACCGGACCGACGCGCCGTCGATCCCCGAGCAGGTCGCCCAGTACCGGCAGGTTCTCGCGGCGTTCGGCGGCAAGAAGGTCGTCGTGCGCACGCTGGACGCCGGCGCGGACAAGCCCCTGCCCTTCCTGCTGTCGGCAGCCGAGCCCAACCCGGCGCTCGGCGTCCGCGGCTACCGCACGTCGTGGCGCAACCCCCAGATCCTCGAGGACCAGCTGACCGCCATCGCGCAGGCGGCGCAGGCGGAGAGCGCCGACGTCTGGGTGATGGCCCCGATGATCGCCACGGCCGGAGAGACGACCGCGTTCGTCGAGCGCTGCCACGCGCACGGCCTCGCGACCGCCGGGGTCATGGTCGAGGTCCCGAGCGCGGCCCTGAGCTCCGAGGTGATCCTGCGTCATGCGGCGTTCGCGAGCATCGGCACCAACGACCTCACGCAGTACGCGATGGCGGCAGACCGCATGCTCGGCGAGCTCGCCCCGCTCTCGACCGCCTGGCAGCCCGCGGTGCTGCAGCTCGTGGCGGCGACCTGCCGCGGCGGCGAGCGGAACGACCGTCCCGTCGGGGTGTGCGGCGAGGCCGCGGCCGACCCGGCGCTCGCCGTCGTCCTCGTCGGGCTCGGCGTCGCGACCCTCTCGATGACCGCCCGCGCGCTGCCCGACGTCGCCGCCGTGCTCGGCTCGGTCACGCGTGCGACGTGCCAGGAGCTGGCTGCGCTCGCGACGGGCGCCGAGTCGGCGGAGTGGGGACGTCAGGCGGTCCGGTCACGACTGCCGGTGCTCGACGAGCTCGGGCTCTGAGCCCGGACCGCCGGGGTCTGCCAGACCCCGGGGGACTCAGCCGGCGTTCTCGAGGTACGCGACGAGGGCGTCGAGCGACGGACCCGCAGTCTCGTCGTCGCTCGCGAGGACGACCTCGTCGCCGTGGCGCGCGCCGAGCGTCATGACGGACAGGATGCTCGACGTGGGCACCGGGGAGCCGTCGGCGACGCGGATCGTGACCGCCGCAGGGAGCCCTGCCGCCAGCTTGACGAACAGCGCGGCCGGGCGTGCGTGCAGCCCCTCAGCGATGGCGACGATGACACGGCGTTCGAGCACGAGGACCCCCCGAGTGTGGCGCAACTGGTCTAGACCAGCACTATAGCGGGCGCTCGGCGTGCGTGACCACCCGCTCGCACACCTCGTGCGTCGCGAGCGCGTCCGACGCGTCGAGCAGCCTGCCCGCACGCACCGCCTCGAGGAACTCCTCGCACATCGCGACGAACCCCCGCTGAACCGTCGGGGACAGCCATCCGTCCCGCCGACTCAGCCGCTCCCCGTCGGTGATGTCGACGACGTCCGCGAGGTCGATCACCTGGCGGCGCCGGCCGTCCCCGATGACGTCGAGCACCTCGTGCGCCCCTCCCGCCGTCCAGCTCATGACCCCGGTCGCGAGGCGGCCGTCACCCGTGAACTGCACCGACAGCCTGTGGCAGCGGCCGAGGTCGTCGACGTGGGCGGTCGTCACGAGGTTGTCGAGCGGGGAGGGGACCAGGAACCGGAGGGTGTCGATCACGTGGATGAAGTCGTCGAGCACCATCTGCCGGACGGGTCCCGGGGCGTGCGAACGGTGCTTCTGGAGCGACACGACGTCACGGTCAGCCCAGTCGGCGAAGGCGCGATAGGCCGGCGCGTACCGCCGGTTGAACCCGACCATGAGAGACACGCCGCGCGCGAGCGCGACGAGCTCCCGGGCGCTCTCGAGCTCGAGCGCGAGTGGTTTGTCGACGAGCACGGGCACCCCGGCGCGCAGGAGCGTCGCGACGACCTCGGGGTGCGACTCGGAGGTCGTGTGCACCAGCGCGGCGTCGAGACCCCCGTCGATGGCCTCGGTGAGCGAGTCGAACCGGTCCGGGATGCGATACGCGTCCCCGACGGCGGCGAGGCTCGACCGCGTGCGCGAGACCAGGACAGGGGTGATGCCCCGGAACGACGTCACGACGGGCAGGTACGCCTTGCGTGCGATCGAACCGAGCCCGACGACGGCCACCCGCATGATCCCGACCCGCTCTCGCCCGTTGTCGACCCGACCCGGAACCAGGCTATGCCCGGCGACCCGGCGGCGACCTGCTCGGTCGCGCGTGGCACGATCGGTCACGTGACCAGCACTGCCACCACGGCGGAGCACCTGCGCGACCTCGCGCGGCTCAGACGCGTCCGCGACCGGATCGACCGCGAGTACGCCCAGCCGCTCAACGTCGAGGCGCTCGCACGTGGCGTGCACATGTCGGCCGGCCACCTCAGCCGCGAGTTCCGGCTCGCCTACGGCGAGGCGCCGTACACGTACCTGATGACGCGGCGCATCGAGCGCGCGATGGCGCTGCTGCGCCGGGGCGACCTGAGCGTCACCGAGGTCTGCTTCGCGGTCGGCTGCTCGTCTCTCGGCACCTTCAGCACGCGCTTCACCGAGCTCGTCGGCATGCCGCCCTCCGCCTACCGGCGGCAGGCCGCGGGCGGCGCGGAGATGCCGTCCTGCGTCGCGAAGCAGGTGACCCGACCGATCA
Source organism: Cellulomonas sp. (assembly GCA_036384595.1). GTDB lineage: Bacteria > Actinomycetota > Actinomycetes > Actinomycetales > Cellulomonadaceae > Cellulomonas_A. The sequence continues at coordinate 2,726 of DASVMA010000244.1, forward strand.
GGAATCGAGAAGCGCGCGTCGCCGACCCCGACCTAGCCTGAACGACATGAACATCTCGATTCACTACGCCTTCCTGCCGCACGACGACCCGGACGCCTCGCTGGCGTTCTACCGCGACACCCTCGGGTTCGAGGTCCGCAACGACGTGGGGTTCGGCGGCATGCGCTGGATCACCGTCGGGCCGCCCGACCAGCCCGGCACGTCCATCGTCCTCGAGCCGCCGACCGCCGACCCCGGCATCACCGACGACGAGCGCCGCCTCATCGCCGAGATGATGGCCAAGGGCACCTTCGGCCGCCTCACCCTGGCCACCACCGACCTCGACGGCACCTTTGCGAAGCTCGAGGCCAGCGGAGCCGAGGTCGTCCAGGAGCCGACCGACCAGCCGTACGGGGTCCGCGACTGCGCGGTCCGGGACCCTGCCGGCAACCTGCTCCGCATCAACCAGCTGGCCTGAGCCCTCCGGTGTCGGCGGGCGCCGCTATCGTCAGCCGGACGGGCGTGGCGCCGCGCCCGTCCGGCACCGCCGATGGCCCGCCACGAGCACCGGCCCGCGCCGGGACCGGCCGCACCGAGGGAGAGACCACGAGCATGGCCATGAGGGACGGGGCCGCTGCGCCCGCCGTGCAGGTCGCCGACAGCCACGACCGGATCCGCGTGGTCGGCGCGCGGGAGAACAACCTCAAGGACGTCAGCATAGAGATCCCGAAGCGACGCCTGACGGTCTTCACCGGCGTCTCCGGCTCAGGCAAGAGCTCCCTGGTGTTCGACACGATCGCGGCCGAGTCGCAGCGGATGATCAACGAGACCTACAGCGCGTTCGTGCAGGGGTTCATGCCGACGCTCGCGCGGCCCGACGTCGACGTCCTCGACGGCCTGACCACCGCGATCATCGTCGACCAGGAGCGGATGGGCGCCAACGTCCGCTCGACGGTCGGCACCGCGACCGACGCCAACGCGATGCTGCGCATCCTGTTCAGCCGGCTGGGCGTGCCGCACATCGGCTCACCCCAGGCGTTCTCGTTCAACGTCGCGTCGGCCACCGGAGGAGGCGCGATCACCTTC
>DASVMA010000245.1:0-3022 GCA_036384595.1 Cellulomonas sp.
GCCGCCCGCACGGCTCGGCGCGTACCTGCGTGAGCTCGAGGCGCTCATGGCGTCGCACGGTGTGGACGGTCTGGCGTACGGGCACTTCGGCGACGGGTGCGTGCACCTGCGCCTCGACATCCCGCTCGAGCGGTCGGGCAACCCGCTGCGCGAGTTCATGACCGACGCCGCGCACCTCGTCGCGGCGCACGGCGGATCGCTCTCGGGCGAGCACGGGGACGGCCGGGCGCGCAGCGAGCTGCTGCCCGTCATGTACTCGCCTGCCGCGATCGGGGCGTTCGAGGCCTTCAAGGACCTGCTCGACCCGCGCGACCTCCTGAACCCGGGGGTGCTGGTCCGGCCGCGGCCGCTCGACGCCGACCTGCGCCGTCCGCACGCGCGCCCGCTGCTGGCCGCGCCGAGCGGGTTCGCGTTCCCGCACGACGCGGGCGACTTCACGACGGCCGTGCACCGCTGCGTCGGGGTCGGCAAGTGCCGGTCGGACACCTCGGCGGCCGGCGGGTTCATGTGCCCGTCGTACCTCGCGACGCGCGACGAGAAGGACTCCACACGCGGCCGGGCCCGGGTGCTGCAGGAGATGGCGAACGGGACGCTGGTCAACCGCGGCTGGTCGTCGCCCGAGGTGCACGAGGCTCTCGACCTGTGCCTGGGCTGCAAGGCGTGCTCGAGCGACTGCCCCGCGGGCGTCGACATGGCCCAGTACAAGTCGGAGGTGCTGCACCGTACATACCGCGGGAAGGTGCGTCCGGTCGCCCACTACGTCCTCGGCTGGTTGCCGCGCTGGATCCGCCTGGTGACGTCGGTGCCCGGGCTCGCGTGGCTCGCGAACACGGCACTCGGGGTGCGGCCGATCGCGAAGGTCGTCCTTGCGGCCGGGGGCATGGACACGCGCCGGTCGATGGTCACGTTCGCGTCCACGCCGTTCCGCACCGCGTGGAAGCGCGACGGCGCGCAGAAGCTCGTGACGCCGGTCGGCACACCGCCGCGGCCCAAGGTCGTCCTGTGGACAGACTCGTTCAGCGACGGGCTCGCGCCGTCCGTCCCGCACGCCGCGGTCGCCGTGCTGGCCGCCGCCGGCTACGAGGTCATCGTCCCCGACGAGGAGGCGTGCTGCGGGCTGACCTGGATCACGACCGGTCAGCTCGACGGCGCACGCAAGCGCCTGGCGCACCTGCTCGGGGTGCTCGGCCCGTTCGCGGTCAACGGCATCCCCATCGTCGGGCTCGAGCCCTCGTGCACCGCGGTGCTGCGCTCCGACCTGCGCGACTTGTTCCCGGACGACCCGCGCGCCGTCGCCGTCGCCCGCGAGACGCGCACCCTCGCCGAGCTGCTCACCGCGCCCGCCCCGGTCGGTCCGGGTGACCGCTGGACGCTCCCCGACCTGTCGGACGTCACCGCCGTCGTGCAGCCGCACTGCCACCACCACTCGGTGATGACCTTCACGGCCGACCGCGCGCTCCTGACCGCGGCGGGCGCGCAGTTCTCGACGCTCGCCGGGTGCTGCGGGCTGGCCGGCAACTTCGGCATGGAGAAGGGTCACTACGACGTGTCGGTGGCCGTCGCCGAGCACGAGCTGCTCCCGGCGCTGCGTGCCGCGGCACCGGGCGACGTCTTCCTCGCCGACGGGTTCTCGTGCCGCACGCAGGCCGACCAGCTCGCCGACGTCCAGGGCGTCCACCTGGCCGAGCTGCTCGCGGCGCACCTGCCGCAGCGCGGTGGCGCTCGCGGTGGCGTCGCACCCAGTGGCACAGTGGCCTGATGCTCATCGCCTTCTCTGTCGCCCCGCTCGGTGCGGGCGAGTCCGTGACCGACGCAGTCGCCGACGCCGTCCGGATCGTCCGCGAGTCCGGCCTGCCGAACCGCACCGACTCGATGTTCACGACCATCGAGGGCGAGTGGGACGAGTGCATGGACGTCGTCCGCCGTGCCACGGAAGCGGTCGGACGCCACGGCCACCGCGTGAGCCTCGTGCTCAAGGCCGACATCCGCCCAGGTCACACGGGCGAGCTCACGGGCAAGGTCGAGCGCGTCGAGGCCCGGCTCGCCGCGGAGTGACAACCGTTCGGGTGACGGACGCCTGCTCCGAACGGGGGAGCCGCGGCCCGAGCGACCCCGACGGTCCAACGGGACCTAGGTCCGTACAGGGAGGCGTGGGAGACTTCGGACCGGCGCGCTCCCGGCACCCACGGGACCGCGACCACCAGGTGCCTCCAGCGCCGCGCCGCGCCACCAGGAAGCGGGAACGCATGCCGATCTTCGAGCTCGACGAGGGCCACCCTGTCCTCGTCCAGCCGATGCAGCCCGCCCCGGGAACGTTCGCAGCCGACAGCAGCGCCCTCGTTGCCGAGCACCTCGCGTCGCTCCTCGGCGAGAAGCTCTTCCCCGTCCGCCTGCGGCACGGCGACGCGCCCGGACCGCACCTGCTGGCCCTCGACACCACGGGCCGACCGGTCGTCGTCGACGTCGTGCAGATCCTCGACGGCGAGGGCCTCGTCCGGGCGCTGCAGCACGCGGGCAACGCCGCACGCCTGAGCCGCGCCGACCTGCTGCGTACGTACGAGGGCGGCGCGGACATGTTCGACGCCGACTTCCGGGACTTCCGTGACGAGGCCCCGCTGAGCGCTGCGCAGACGGGCCCGCTCCCCGGCGCGCGGCTGCTGCTCGTGTGCGCGGAGGTCGACCCGCAGGTCATGGACGCCGTCGCGTTCCTGCGCGAGCCCGGCCGTCAGGTCGAGGTCCTCCAGATCGGCGTCGTCCGCGGCGTCGACGGCCGGCGCTACGTGGACGTCTCCCCGCTCGTGCTTCGGCAGCCCTCGCTCCGCACGGTCGAGCCCTCCTCGGCGCGGCGGGTCCGGCACCACGCCGCGCCCGCTGAGCACCCGATGTCGGTGCCCGAGTCGGCACAGGCCGCCACGAGCCGCGCCGAGAACCCCGTCACCGCGCCGACGCCCGTCGTCCCGGCCGGGGCGCCACCACCGCCGCTGGCTGACTTCGGTGGGGGCTGGACCGCCGACGTCCTGCC
>DASVMA010000246.1:0-2020 GCA_036384595.1 Cellulomonas sp.
CGGCTTCATGATCTTCGGGATCGCGCTCTCGACGCACCTCGGCTGGACCGCGTCGATCTACTACGTCGTGCACCACATCACCGTGCAGACCGCGTTGTTCCTGGTCGCGGGGCTCATCGAGCGCTGGGGCGGGACAACCTCGCTCGACCGCCTGGGCGGGCTCGCGAAGCTCGCACCGGTCCTCGCGATCCTCTTCTTCGTCCCCGCGATGAACCTCGCGGGGGTCCCGCCGCTGTCCGGGTTCCTGGGCAAGGTCGGGCTGCTGCAGGCCGGCGTCGCGGTCGGCACCCCGCTCGCGACGCTGCTCGTCGTCGGCAGCGTGCTGACCTCGCTGCTCACGCTGTACGCGCTCATCAAGGCGTGGAACAAGGCGTTCTGGCAGACGCCCCCGGCCGAGCTGCCCGCGACGCGCATCCCGCTCGGCATGGTGGGCCCGACGGCGGCGCTCGTGGCGGTCGGCCTGGCCCTGACGGTGTTCGCCGGGCCGCTCTACGCGTACACCGGGCGCGCGGCCACCGCCTTGCAGGAGCGCACGCCGTACATCGACGCCGTGCTGCCCGACGGCCTGCGCGGCGAGGGCGTGTCCGCCGACCTCGCCCAGGTGCACCCGTGAGTCCGACGACGCGGCGGCGGCCCTGGTCCGCGCAGTGGCCGACCGTCCTGTGGCTCGTCGTCGTCTGGGTGCTGCTGTGGGGCGACCTGTCCGTCGCGAACGTGCTCGCGGGCATCGCGATCTCGCTGCTCGTCACGCGCGGGCTGCGGATGAGCCCGATCGACTTCCAGGGCACGGTCCACCCGTTCGGGCTGCTCGTCCTGGTCGCGCGGTTCGTCGTCGACCTGGTGCACGCGTCGTTCCAGGTCAGCCTCCTCGCGCTGCGCCCCCACCGGCTCCCGCACGGCGCGGTCATCGCCGTGCAGCTGCGCAGCCACTCCGACCTCTACCTCACGCTCACGGCCGAGCTGTGCTCGCTCGTCCCGGGCTCGCTGGTCGTCGAGGCCCACCGCCTGACCGGTCGGCTCTACCTGCACGTGCTCGACGTCGAGCAGGTCGGCGGCATCGAGCGCGCGCGGCAGATCGTGCTCGACCAGGAGGAGCGCGTGCTGCGCGCCCTCGCGTCCGACCCCGAGCTGCTCGAGGCGGGGCTCACGCCGGTCGGCCTCCTCCGCCGCCTGCGCCGGCGCGACGCGGAGGTGGACGCATGACCGTCGTGATCGTGGTGTGCGGGCTCCTGCTGACCATCGGTGGCGTGTGCGCGGTCGTCCGCGCCGAACGCGGGCCGTCGATGCTCGACCGGACCGTCGCGCTCGACATCGTCGTGACCACGCTGACCGCGGCGGGCGCGCTCTTCGCGGCGGTCGAGCGGCGCACCGACATCGTGCCGATCCTCGTCGTGCTCTCGCTCGTGGGCTTCGTCGGGTCGGTGACCATCGCGCGGTTCGCCTCCGTCGAGCCCGCGGGCGAGGGCCGCGTGCGGACGCCGGAGGAGGTCGCGGCGGAGAGCGCCGAGGCGCTGCGCCTCGAGGAGCTCGCCGAGGTGGCCGCCCACCCCCGACCTCCGGAGCCGACGGCCGACGACCCGACGGGAGAGGTCCGATGAGCATCCCCTGGAACCAGGTCGCCGACGTCGCGGCGGCCGTGTGCCTGCTCGGCGGGGCGTTCCTCGCGTTCGCCGCGGGGATCGGCGTGCTGCGCTTCCCTGACCTCCTGGCGCGCATGCACGCCGGGACCAAGCCGCAGGTGCTCGGGCTCATCCTCGTCCTGACCGGCCTCGCGCTCCGGCTGCGGTCCGGCTCGGCGGTCTGGGCCCTCGGCCTCGTGGTGCTCTTCCAGATGCTCACCGCGCCGGTCGCGGCGCACATGGTCGGTCGCGCGGGCTACCGGACGGGGAAGGTCCGCGGGGACCTGCTCGTGGTCGACGAGCTCACCGACGACCTGCGGCGGGCCCAGGAGGAGCAGGAGCCGCCGGCGTAGAACAGCCCCACGCAGGGCCGACGGGTGTCAGGCAGCGGCCGAGCGGTG
>DASVMA010000247.1:0-3156 GCA_036384595.1 Cellulomonas sp.
CGCCGTGCACCGCGACCGAGCCGGACGCGGTGCGCGTCGGACGCGTCGGTGCGGGCCGGCCGGCGGGCGCGAGGAGCACCACAGGCTCACCGTCGACCCAGAAGCCGGGTCCGAGCGGGAACGTCCGCGTCGCGCCCTTGCGGTCCTCGAGCACGACGACGTGCTGCCCGCCGGACTTCTCGACGCGTCGGACGGCACCGACCCAGCCGGTCATGACCTCCTCGACGACCAGTCCGGTCTCGGCAGGCTGCGGTCGGGACTGCGGGCGGGGCCGGTGGTGCGCGGAACCGGGGCGGTCGTCGCCCCCGCGGCCGGGAGTTGCGAGGACGTCGTTCCCGTAGCGGTCGTGGCTCACCCGGGCACCCTAGCGGGCGCGCGACGCGCGAGCCCTTCGTCGCCCGGCGGTGCGACCGCGTAGAATTGGCACTCCCGGTGGCTGAGTGCTACCCGACGAGCCAGGCGGCCCATGGGGGCAGCCGGTGAGGTCCCGGACGACGCGGAGGAGGTGCGATGAGCGAGGACCGCAAGCTCGACGTGCTTCGCGCGATCGTCGAGGACTACGTGGCCACCCGCGAGCCCGTCGGCTCCCGTGCGCTGGTCGAGCGGCACGGGCTCGGGGTCTCGCCTGCGACGATCCGCAACGACATGGCGGCTCTCGAGGAGGGCGGCTTCATCGTGCAGCCGCACACGTCGGCGGGGCGCGTGCCCACGGACAAGGGGTACCGGCTGTTCGTCGACCGCCTCTCGTCCGTCAAGCCGCTCTCCGGCGCGGAGTCGCGTGCGATCGAGGACTTCCTTGCGCGCGCCGTCGACCTGGACGACGTCGTGGACCGGGCCGTCCGTCTGCTCGCCCAGCTGACGCAGCAGGTCGCGGTCGTGCAGTACCCGTCGCTGCGGCGCTCGGTGCTGCGTCACGTCGAGCTCGTCCCGCTGGGTGACCGGCGGCTGCTCGTGGTGATCATCACCGACAACGGTCGCGTCGAGCAGCGCACCGTCGAGCTGTCGACCGAACCTGATCTCGACGTGGTCGCGGTGCTGCGCGCCCGCCTCAACGTCGCGGCCGTCGGCCGGCGGCTCGCGGAGCTCGACACCGTGCTCTCGGCCCTGACCGGCTCGTTCGCCCCGGAGCACGCGCCGCTCGTCCGCTCGGTCGTCTCCGTCGTCGAGGAGACCCTGGCGCAGGAGAGTGAGGAGCGCGTCGTGCTGGCCGGCACCGCGAACCTCGCCCGCGCGAGCGGGTCGGACTTCACGCACACGCTCGGCCCCGTGCTCGAGGCGCTCGAGGAACAGGTCGTCCTCCTGCGGTTGTTGACCGAGATGGCCGAGGACGCCACGGCGGTGTCCGCCCGGATCGGCCGCGAGACGCAGCACGAGGGACTGCTCGAGACGAGCTTCGTGACGACCGGCTACGGCGGGGACGGCGACGCGCTCGCCCGGATCGGCTCGATCGGTCCGCTCCGCATGGACTACCCCGGCACCATGGCCTCCGTCCGCGCCGTCGCGCGGTACCTCACGCGGATCCTCGCCGGATGACCCGGCCGCACCCGGCCCTTCGCCTCACCGTCCGACCAGGAAGTGATCTGTGACCGACTACTACGAGATCCTCGGCGTTGCCCGCGACGCGAGCCCCGAGCAGATCAAGAAGGCCTACCGCCGCCTCGCCCGTCAGCACCACCCGGACGTCACCGGTGAGGACGGCGGCTCGGACGAGATGTTCAAGGACGTCTCGCGGGCGTACGACGTGCTGTCGAACCCGGAGAAGCGCCGCGCGTACGACCTCGGGGGCGACCCGTCCGCCGGTGGCGGCATGGGTGGCGGCTTCGGGTTCCAGGACATCTTCGAGACCTTCTTCGGCGCAGGGTCGGGTGCGAGCGCCCAGCGTGGGCCGATCCCGCGCGCGCGCCGCGGGCAGGACGCCCTCGTGCGCCTCGACCTCGACCTGGCCGAGGCCGCGTTCGGGTCCCATCGCGAGCTGCAGGTCGACACCGCCGTGGTGTGCCCGACGTGCTCCGGCACGTGCTGCCGCCCGGGGACGTCGCCCCGCACGTGCGACGTCTGCGGCGGTCGGGGCAGCGTGCAGCGCATCGCGCGCTCGTTCCTCGGGCAGGTCATGACGTCCCAGCCGTGCGCCGCGTGCCAGGGGTTCGGGACGGTCATCCCCGAGCCGTGCACCGAGTGCTCGGGCGAGGGCCGGGTGCGCTCGCGGCGCACGCTGACGGTCGACGTGCCCGCCGGGGTGGACACCGGGACGCGCATCAAGCTCACCGGCCAGGGTGAGGTCGGGCCCGCCGGCGGTCCTGCGGGCGACGTCTACCTCGAGGTCCGAGAGCGCAAGCACGAGACGTTCGTCCGGCAGGGCGACGACCTGCACTGCACGCTGCCGGTCCCGATGACGGCCGCCGCGCTCGGCACGGTCCTGACGCTCGACACGCTCGACGGCCCGCAGGAGGTCGACCTGCGCCCGGGCACCCAGCCGGCGCAGGTCATCACGCTGCGTGGGCTCGGCGTCGGGCACCTGCACGTCGGTGGGCGCGGCGACCTGCACATCCACGTCGACGTCCACGTCCCCACCGGGCTGGACGAGGAGCAGGCGGCGCTCCTCCAGCAGCTCGCGACGCTGCGCGGCGAAGAGCGGCCGGAGGCGCGGTTCTCCGCAGCCAACCCTGGGGTCTTCGCGAAGCTCCGCGACAAGCTGTCGGGTCGCTGAACCGGTGAGTGCTCCGGTCTTCCTGGTGGACCCGGGCGCGCTCGCCGGCGTCCTGCCCGGGGGCACCTACCTTCTCGACGGGGCCGAGGGGCGGCACGCCGGCGTCGTTCAGCGTCGGTCACCGGGGGAGCGCGTGGACGTCGTCGACGGGGCGGGCGTCCGGCTCGAGTGCGTCGTCGGATCGGTCGGCGGGGAGGGCGTGACGCTGCAGGTCGCGGCTCGCGCCGACGAGCCGGCGCCCGACGTCGCGCTCGTGCTCGTGCAGGCGCTCGCGAAGGGCGACCGTGACGAGCTGGCGATCGAGGCGGCGACCGAGGTCGGGGCCGATGTCGTCGTGCCCTGGCAGGCCGAGCGCTCGGTCGTCGTGTGGCGCGGTGACCGCGCCGCGAAGAGCCGCTCGCGGTGGCTCGGGACCGTGCGGGCCGCGGCCAAGCAGTCGCGCCGGGCCT
>DASVMA010000248.1:0-3076 GCA_036384595.1 Cellulomonas sp.
CCTGGACCGTGCTGAGCCTCGTGACGCTCGTCCTGACGTACGCGAACATCGCCGGGCTGCGGCTCGACGCGCCGACGTTCGGCCAGGAGATCGGCGACTACGTGTCGAGCTTCGACCTGGGCCGGTCCCAGCTCGAGGTCGTCGTGATCGCGGCGCTCGTCGCGGCCGTCGCGCTCGTCGTCCGGACGCCGACCGGTGCCGCGTGGGCCACGGCTCTCGTCGTCGTCGCGCTGTGGCAGCAGGCGCAGACCGGCCACGCGTCGGGCACCGCGAGCCATGAGGTCGCGACGTCCGCGATGTTCCTGCACCTCGTCGGCGCTGCCGTCTGGGTCGGTGCGCTCGGTGCGCTCGCCGTCCTGGCCCGCCGCCTGGGTCGCGACGTCGGGCCCGCGGCAGCGCGGTACTCGGTCGTCGCGGGCTGGTGCCTCGCGGCGGTCGGGGTGTCCGGGCTCGTGAACGCCGTCATCCGGCTCGGGGGGTTCGACGGGCTCACGACGCGGTACGGGGTCCTCGTGCTGGTCAAGGCGCTGCTCCTCGTCGTGCTCGGTGCTTTCGGCCTCGCCCATCGGCGCGTGACGATCCCGCGCCTGACCGCCGCGGACGGTGTTGGCTGGCTGTTCTGGCGTCTCGTGCTCGTCGAGCTCGCGGTCATGGGCGCCGTCTCAGGGGTGGCCGTCGCGCTCGCCTCGTCGGCGCCGCCCGTGCCGCAGACGGCCGTCGTCGCGCGGACGCCGGCCGTCATCGTCACCGGTCACCCCCTGCCGCCCGAGCCGACCACGACGCGGTGGCTGACCGAGTGGCGCTGGGACGTGGTGCTGGCGGCGCTCGCGGTCGCGGGCCTCGTCGTCTACGTGCGGTGGGCGTGGCGCCTGCACCGACGCGGCGACGCGTGGCCGGTGTCGCGGACCGCCTCGTGGGTCGTCGGGATGCTGCTGTTCTTCTGGACGACGAACGGCGGCCCGGCGGTCTACGGGCACGTCCTGTTCAGCGCCCACATGCTCGAGCACATGGTCCTCGCGACCGTCATCCCGATCTTCCTCGTGCTCGCTGCCCCGGTCACGCTCGCGCTGCGAGCCCTGCCCGTCCGGCACACCGTCGTCCGGGGCGACGACTCGCGCGGTCCCCGCGAGTGGATCCTCGTGCTCGTGCACAGCCGGTGGGGTCAGCTCTTTGCCCACCCGCTGGTCGCCGCCGCGAACTTCGCCGGGTCGATGATCGCCTTCTACTACACGGGCATCTTCGAGTGGACGTTGCGCAGCCCCGTCGGGCACCTCGCGATGGCCGTCCACTTCTCGCTCGTCGGCTACCTGTTCGTCAACGCCCTCATCGGCGTCGACCCCGGCCCGACGCGGCCCGCGTACCCGCAGCGCCTGCTGCTCCTGTTCGCGACGATGGGGTTCCACGCGTTCTTCGGGGTGACGCTCATGTCCGGCGACGCACTCCTCGCAGCCGACTGGTTCGGACTGCTCGGCCGTCCGTGGGGGCCGACGGCGCTCGCGGACCAGCAGAACGGCGGTGGCATCGCGTGGGGCATCGGCGAGCTGCCGACCCTGGCGCTGGCGGTCGCGGTCGCGGTGTCGTGGTCGCGCGCCGACGACCGGACGGCGCGGCGTCGCGACCGCAAGGTCGACCGTGAGGGCGACGTCGAGCTGGACGAGTACAACGCGATGCTCGCGCGGATGGCGCACCCCGACGACGAATGACGCGGCCTGGACACCGTGAGCGCACGGGCTCGTGGTAGGACGGGTCACGTGACCGCCACGACCCCCGAGCCCACCGCCGCGCCGACCGCCGCACGGATCGGACAGCAGGTCGCCGAGTCGACCCCCGAGCCGCAGCCCTTCCACGACCTCGAGGCCTACGTCGCGCTGCCTCGCCTGTCCGGGCTGACCCTCTCCAGGGACGGACGCCGTCTCGTCACAGCCGTCGCGACCCTCGACGCGAAGCGCACGGCGTACGTCACGGCGCTGTGGGAGGTCGACCCGTCGGGCGAACGGCCGGCCCGACGCGTGACCCGCAGCGCGAAGGGGGAGTCCAGCGCAGCCTTCACCGCGTCGGGTGACCTCCTGTTCACCTCGGCGCGACCCGACCCCGAGCCGCGTGAGGGTGCCGCCGACGACCCCGCGTCGGCTCTGTGGCTGCTGCCTGCGGACGGCGCGGAGGCGCGGGTCGTCGCCGACCGCGCGGCCGGGTTCGCCAGCGTCCGGGTCGCCACCGACGCGGCCGTCGTGCTGCTCGGCTCCGACGTCCTGCCGCGGGCCCTCGACGACGCGGACGACGACAGGCTTCGCAAGGCCCGCAAGGACAAGAAGGTCGGCGCGATCCTGCACACCGGGTACCCGGTGCGGTACTGGGACCACGACCTGGGCCCGGCGGAGCCGCACCTCTTCGCAGCGACGGTGCGCGCCGACCTGACGGCGACGCGCGCGGGTGACCCGGACCCGCGGCTCGAGCTCCGGGACGTCACGCCGCTCGTCGGGCAGGCGCTCACGGAGCAGGCCGCCGCGATCTCGCCCGATGGCCGCACGGTCGTCGCGGGCTGGTCGGTCCCGCTCGCGCGCGGCGAGCTGCGCAGCAGGCTCGTGGCGATCGACGTCGCGACCAGCGAGCGGCACGTCCTCGTCGACGACCCGGACGCCGACCTCGGGTCACCCGTCGTGTCGCCCGACGGCCGCTGGGTCGCGTACAGCCGCGAGACTCTCGCAGCGCCGGACAGTGCGCCACGCGTCGAGCTGTGGGTCGTCGGGCTCGACGGCTCGGGTGGGCGGCAGCTCGCGGACGGCTGGGACCGGTGGCCGCACGGCGCGATCTGGGCGCCCGACTCGGCCTCGCTCCTCGTCCTCGCGGACGACGACGGCCGCGGCCCGGTGTTCCGCGTGGTCCTGCGGGACGGGTCGGTCACGCGTCTGACCAGCGACGACGCGGTCTTCAGCGACCTCCAGGTCAGCCCGGACGGCTCGGCGCTGTACGCCCTGCGCGCGTCGTACCTCGCCCCCGCGCACCCGGTGCGGATCGACCTCGCGGCCGCGGCGTCGTCGGGCGCACCGGTCGCGGCGACCCCGCTGCAGGCCCCGGC
>DASVMA010000249.1:0-2979 GCA_036384595.1 Cellulomonas sp.
ACCGCGACGGTCGTCGAGCGCGGCCTGACGCGCGTGCTCGCACCCGAGCTCGTCCACGTCGTGCCCGAGCACCCCGCGCCGGGCGCCCGCGCCGCCCTGACCGTGCGCCGGGGTCGCAACCGCTGGAGCTGGACCGAGTGCCGCGCCGCGCGGTTCGACTCCGCGGTCGTCGACACCGACCGGTTCGTGGGCGAGCCGTGCACCGAGGAGGCCGTCTTCGACGTGAGCCGGTTCGCACCGACCGAGATCCCGGCCGTGTTCGGGGCATCGGCGACCCGGTCCGCGACCGCGCACGTACGGGTCACGTGGGACTCCCACGCTGCCGGCACCTTCGAGGTCAACCTGCCGCGCGACCTCGACGCCCGGTTCGGACGCGTCTTCGACGAGGCGCGGTTCGGTGCGGCGGAGCCCGAGCACATCGCGGGCGTCGTCACCGAGCCCGAGCTCGACCCCGACCGGCTCGTCCGGCGGATCAACCTCGAGTCGCGGCTCGTCGAGGCGAAGGACGTGCCCGTCGTCCCCCTCGGGTGGACTGCCGTCACGCTGCCCTTCCGCGACCCGACCCCGCTGACGCTCGGGCGCACGAACGACACCGCGCGCCTGTACGTCACCGGCCCGGGCCTCGCCCCGCGGTTCGTCGAGATCGCGGCCGCCGAGCCGGGCACGTACGGCAACGACATCCGGGTGTCCGCGCGGCTCGTCGGGCCGGAGATCTACGACGTCGAGGTGTCCATGCCGGGCGCGCGGTTCGAGAACGCCCGCGCCGTCGTCCTCGGGCCGGACCTGCCGACCCTCGCGGACCAGCTGCTCGCGCCCGGCCCGGTCGGGGTCGCCGCGGCCAAGGCAGCCGGCGTCCGCGCCATCGTCACGAGGGACCGGGCCACCCCGGCCGTCACCGAGCACCGCACCCAGGAAGGAACACCATGACCGACACCACCGTGCCGTACGTCGAGCAGGCGCCCGGTGACATCCTCACCGCCGACGCGTGGAACGACATGCAGCGCAAGATTCACGCGGACATCGAGGCGAGCTCGCAGGCGGCCGCGGCCTCGGTGACCCACGTCGCGAACGCCGACGACGCGGCCCACCTCGAGGGCAAGGACCTGGCCGACCTCACCGCCGAGGTCACCAAGCGCGTGCTCGACGACGTGCGCGGGCGCACCGGCTACCAGCAGCTCTTCAAGGTGCTCAAGGCCGACGAGCCCACCATCATCGAGCACGGCCTCGGCACCATGCCGCTCGTCGACCTCTACAAGCTCGAGTACTTCGAGGTCGCGTGCCACGAGGACGAGGAGACGCGGGCTGCGTTCGCGACGTTCTACCTCGTCAACCGCGAGGAGCGCCGTGTGCGGGTGCCGACCGCGAGCGGTGGTCGTCGCGCGGTCGACATCCAGCCGCCCGACGGCCCCGAGATCGGGATCCCGTTCGCGGACATGCTCACGCGCTACAAGGTGCCGTACACCGACGCAACGAGCCTCGACGACCTCGAGACGGAGTTCTGGAAGGCGTTCTTCAAGGCTCCGAACGACCGGTTCAACGACGACCAGTACTGCCACTCGCCATGGTTCGAGCGGTGCTGCTCCGAGGAGCACAGCGTCAAGCGGCTCAAGGACCAGGGCGACTGGGACGACATGCTCTTCATCGTCCAGCCGCGCAAGACGGTCAACTTCACGGACACCACGACGCCCCCCGCGCGGTTCCCCCAGCCCGCGAACGTGTTCGTCCAGCACCTCGACAACAACCGCACCGCGGTGTGGTTCAGGCCGCCGACACCGCACGACCCTGGCGACGACGCCCGGGCCCGCGCGTACATCAACGACCCGAGCAGCCCGGTCATCGACCCGGACAACCTGTCCACCGAGGGTGACGACATCCAGGGCCGGTTCGAGCACGAGCTCAAGCTCATGGTGCTGCTCAAGGTCTGACGGGCACAGCCCCGAGCACGCAGCCCGACGAGGAGGAGGCGCACGATGCAGGTCCGCGCGAGGCATGCGGGCGGGCAGCTCCCGTTCGAGCGCGACCAGCGGCTCGTGCTGCGTCGGCTGCCGGTCGGCGCGGTCGTGACGCGTGCCGTCCTGACCCTGACGCCCGTGAGCACCGACCCGACGGGACGGTTCCTGGAGACGCTCACGTTCCCGGCAGGATCGGGTGCAGGGGACCGGGGCGCGACGAAGGTCGTCCAGGCCGCGGCGGTCGAGATCGACCTGCACGCGCGGCGCCGGCTCGCTGCCCTGACCGGGTCGGGCCTCACCGGGTCACCCCTGCTCGTCGACATCGGCGGGGGGTTCCTGGGCGTCGACACGCTCGGCGGGTTCAGCGGCGGTGCCCCCCTGACCCTGACGAACGCGGCGGACCTGCCCGGGCTGACAGTGACCGGGTTGCGGATGCCGCGCGCAGGCGCCGACGTGTCCGTCCTGCGGGTCTCGTCGCCGCCCAGCGGCGTCACGGTCGCGATCGAGGGCGGGCCGGTGTTCTTCACCCATCGCGGCGACCTCGTCGAGCCGGTGACGACGCCCGACTTCTCGGACGTGCTGCAGGGGATGCTCCCCGAGCTCGACGCGGAGAACGGCTGCTGGGTCGTGCCGTTCGTCCTCCACTCCGACTCGATCGCGCGGCTTGACGTGGACCTGACGATCGACCTCGCCCTGGCGGCGTCCGCGGCACCCGACAGCGTGCGGACCGTGCAGGCGGCCTACCGGTTCGACGGGGCGCCCGTCCCCGGCGGCGGGAGGCTGGCGGTCAGCGTGCCGCCCGGCATGGTCGCGGTCGAGGGTGCGACGACCGGCCGCGTCCAGGGGGCCTTCGCGGCGACCCGCGTCGTGCACGGGGCCCTGACCGCGGCAACGGCGACCCAGCTGGTCGTCGTGGCGGCGGGCCAGTCGCTCGCGCAGGCGCTCGTCCCGGCGGGCACCGTGGTGGCCACGAGGGTGGACCTGCTGCTCACCGCGGTCACCGCCGCCGTGACGCTTGCTGTCGACC
>DASVMA010000250.1:0-1912 GCA_036384595.1 Cellulomonas sp.
GTAGCGGCCCGTCGCGCCCCCTGCCCGCCCGCGGCTGCCGCGGGCTGCGCCTGGCGGTCGCGGTGCGCGGACAGCACCGCCTGCGCGACGGCGAGGTTCGGGCCGAGCGTGAACAGCCAGCGCACGACCTTCTTGATGCTCGGGGCCGGGAAGGCGTCCGCCCAGTACGCGTCCACGAACTGCAGGCGGACGACCGGCAGCCCCGCGACGACACCGGGGGCGTTCACCTCGACCGTGTAGGCGGGCGGTGCGTCGATTCCCGGAGGCACGACGTCGGTGATCCGTGCGGGCGTCCCGCTGCGCGTGAGGAGCTCGACGGCGGACTGCGCCCACTCGCGCGCGGTGGCACCTGCGGCCTGGCTGCCGATTCCGTGCACGACGACGAGGCTCAGCTCGGGGACATCAACGTCCCCGTGAGCCGCGGGGACCGGTCGTCGGGTCGTGTCGGGCACGTCCTGATCATCCCGGTCTGCCCGGTCCGGCAACAGTCCCTTGCCGGCCCCCGTCGACAGGGGCTGGTCAGCGCTGGAGCTCGGGGATGGCGTCGAGGTACGCCCGAAGGTTGCGACGCACCTCGACCACCGAATCACCACCGCACTTCTCGAGCAGCGCGTCCGCGAGCACGAGCGCGACCATCGCCTCGGCGACGACGGCCGCAGGCGGCACGGCGCACACGTCGGACCGCTGGTGCAGGGCCTTCGCGGGCTCCGACGATGTCGTGTCGATCGTGTCGAGTGCGCGCGGCACCGTCGAGATGGGCTTCATCGCCGCGCGGACCCGCAGGATCTCACCGTTCGTCATGCCGCCCTCAAGGCCGCCGGCACGATTGGTCCGCCGGACGATCCGGCCCGACGCGTCCCGCTCGATCTCGTCGTGCGCCTGCGAACCCCGACGGGTCGCCGTCCGGAACCCGTCGCCGACCTCGACACCCTTGATGGCCTGGATGCCCATGAGGGCGCCGGCGAGCCGTGCGTCGAGCCGTCGGTCGGCGTGCACGTACGAGCCCAGGCCGGACGGGACGCCGTACGCGAGCACCTCGACGACCCCGCCGAGGGTGTCGCCCGCGTCGTGGCAGTCGTCGATCTCGGCGACCATCGCGGCCGACGAGTCGGCGTCGAGGCAGCGCACCGGGTCGGAGTCGAGCGCGTCCACGTCGTCGGGCGTGGGCAGCGTGGCGTCGTCGGGCACCGAGACCGGACCGATCGCCACGACGTGCGAGACGAGGCGGATGCCTGCCGCCTGCTCCAAGAACTGTGCCGCGACGACCGCGAGAGCGACTCGCGTGGCAGTCTCGCGTGCGCTCGCGCGCTCCAGCACCGGACGCGCGTCGTCGAACGCGAACTTGCGCATGCCCACGAGGTCGGCGTGACCGGGCCGCGGCCGCGTGAGCGGGGCGTTGCGCGCGCGGTTCAGCTTCTCGGGGTCGTCGACCGGGTCCGCAGACATCACGTCGACCCACTTGGGCCACTCGGAGTTGCCGATCTCGATCGCGACCGGGCCCCCCTGGGTCTCCCCCAGGCGCACGCCGCCGAGGATCCGTACCTCGTCCTGCTCGAACTTCATCCGAGCGCCGCGGCCGTAGCCGAGGCGGCGACGGGCGAGTGCCGCCCGGATGTCGGCGGACTCGACCGCGACGCCGGCCGGCACCCCCTCGAGGATGCCGACCAGCGCCTGGCCGTGGGACTCACCGGATGTCAACCAACGAAGCATGGTGCGCATCTTCCCATGTCGGACGCGGCCCACGAGCGCGGTCGCGGGCCGGCGGATGGCGATCCCGTCTCAGCGGATCAGGCGCTCGTCACTGGCGAACCGTTGCCGGGACCCGACGGCAACGCAGGCGGTGTGCCGGTGTCGCTCTCGGGTGCAGGCTTGGCTGCGGGGTCTTCGAGCACGTAGGCGTACCCGGAGATCG
>DASVMA010000251.1:0-3357 GCA_036384595.1 Cellulomonas sp.
CGAATCTCGGGAGCAGGTAGAGCGAGAGGGTCGTCGGGACGATCAGGATCATCTTGGCGAGCACGCCTGCGGCGGCGAACATGCCGGCGTCGGTCTCAGCGGCACCCATCCGCACGAGCATCACATCGATGTTCGTGAGCCATGCGAACGAGAGCGTCAGCAGGATCAGGGTCACGCTCTGCGCGTTGAACGCGCTGCTGGTCGCTGCCACGTGGATCCCACGCGCCTGCACCCCCGCAGCGACTGCCACGGCCGCGACGGCCGCCAGCACCGCGACGAGGACCGACACGGCACCGAGACCGGCCGCAAGCGCGATCGCGGCAAGCACGACGCGGAGCAGCTGCGAGACCGTCGACCAACCGGCGACGGCCGTCACCCGCCCCGCACCTTGGAGACGCCCCTGCGCCACCGAGAAGAGGAAGCTCGGGAGGATCGTCAGAGCAGCGAGGTACATCGCCGTCGTGCTGGTCGTCAGCTGGTGGGCGAGCATCGGCGCAAGCACCACGACGAGCAGGGCACCGACCCCTCCGAGGACGACTGCCTCGGTCGTCGCCCCGTCCCAACGGCGCGCCACGCGAGGCGTCGCGCCCTCGGGAGTCGTCTCGACGAGCGAGCTCGCAGTCGCCACCGCGACCGAGTTCTGGAGCGCCGAGGCACCGATCGCCGCGATGTTCACGATCGACAAGAACGCGGCGAGGAGGCCGAAGGCACCCGGCCCGAGGCCCCGACCCGTCAGCGCGTGGAACAGCGCCGTGGCGACGATCCCCAGCACGCTCACGGCCCCGACCGTCATGAACGGGCCTGCGTGTCGCCTGAGGTACCCGAGGCGCATCTGGCGGCGCTCGTTCATGAGCGCACCGCGGTTCGCCGGTGGAGACCGAGAACGTGACGGTGGCGCGCGACGATGATCAGGTCGCGCAGCGCCTCGATGACCGAGCTGGGACTCATCGTCGACGTGAACTCGTACTCGAGGATGACCGGCGCCTCGACGACCCGGACATCCCGGTCAGCGAGCCGCGCCAGGAACTCGAGGTCGAACGCAAACCCCTTGGCGTTGCACTTCTCGATCGACGCCGCGACGACGTCCCGACGCATGGCCTTGATGCCGGTCTGGGTGTCGCCGAGGTCGAGCCCGATGATCAACCTGGTGGCGAGCCGAAAGGCCCTGCTCGCGATCCTTCGGGTCCACGGGTAGTCGACGTTGGAGTCCGGATGCACCTTGGAGCCGACGACGACGTCCGCCTCCCCCGACTCGATCGTCGTCAGGTAGCCGGGCAGGACGACGGGATCCAGGTCAAGGTCTCCGTCGATGAAGGCGACGAGCGGGTACACCGCCTCCGCGAAGCCCACACGAAGCGCATGGCCCTTGCCGCCGTTCGGGAAGTACTCGATGACCCGGACCTCGGGTCGCGCGACGCTCCGTGCCAGCACCGCGGTCGCATCGGTGCTCCCGTCGGACACGACGAGGACCTCGAACTGCCGTCCTGTCGCGTCGAGCACGCCCAGCAGGCGCTCGAGCGCAGGGACGATGCTCGCTTCCTCCTGGTAGGCCGGGACCACGACCGAGACCGCGGCGACGTCAGCTCGCATAGCCGCGCCTCACAAGATCGCCGACGACGACGTCCGACGGAGAGACGTCCAACGACATCGGCGGTCGCCGAAGCTGGTCGTACGTGTCGAGGAAGTGCTTCACGTTGGCGAGATCCCATCCCGAGAGCACGACGTTGGCGCCAATGCCTTCATTGCGCTCAGTCGCGCGACGGTGGACGAGGGTGGGCACGCCCAGGAGGGCGGCCTCCTCCTGGACGCCACCGCTGTCGGTGACGATGAAGTCGGCCCCGGCGAGCAGGGGGGCGAACTCGGCGTGCGGCATCTTGTCGACGATCGTCACCCGGTCGCGGGGAATGAGCTCGAGTGCGGCCTGCAGGGAGTGCCGGGCAAGGTCGTCGACGACCATGACGACATGGGCCGGGGCATCCTCGACAACCATGGCGAGGGTCTGGCGCACGAGGTTGGCGTTCCCCAAGAACTCGAACCGGTGCAGGAGCAGGACGCCGTAGTGGCCGTCCCGGCCGGCGGCACGCTGCGCCCCCTGGTCGAGGACCGCATCGACCACGGTGTTCCCGTGGGTCAGCACGACGTTGCGCCGCCCGCGCAGGTGGCCGGCCGCCACCTCGGTCGGCGCGTAGTGCACGGTCGCGAGCCGCCCGACGATCCGCCGGTCGAGCTCCTCGGGGAACGGGTGCCGCCAGTTCCCCGACCTCAGACCGGCCTCGACGTGCGCGGAGTCGACCTTCATGAACCTCGCCAGTGCGGCGCCGACGACGCTCGTCATCGTGTCGCCGTGCACCACCACCACCGAGTGCTCGCCGAGGGAGCGCCGCACGGATCGCCTCTCGCGCACGGCCCAGCGCGCGATGTGCGCCAACCAGAACACGACGTCCAGGGGCCCGGACAGCGGTCGTCCGGAGCGGCCGACGGCGAGGATGCGGTCGGGCTTCGGGATACCCAGTGCTGCCAGGGAGTCCAGCACCGTTGCGGCCTGCTGCAGGGTGACCCACTGCTCGAAGTCGGTGCCGCGGGCTGTGAGCCGCTTCATGACCGGGGCCAGCTTGATCGCCTCGGCGGTCGTGCCGTAGCAGAAGACGATCATCTCTCGAGCTCCTCGGTCGCGCGCCGCACGGGCTGCTCACCCCGGAACACGTGCGAACCGTGCACGCGCAGTCCGCGGATCAGGCCGGCCCAGTAGGGCAGGACGAAGACGGGCAGGTAGGTCACGTAGGAGACGAGACCTCGACGAGGACAGCCGCCGCGGGCCGCAAGCCCTGCGGGAACGAGCGCCGCCAGCGCGCCGCCTGCGACGAGCGCTGCGATCCAGAGCGGGTGACCCGCCAGCGCGAGCCACGCGATCGCCAGGACACCCAGGACGGGGGCTCCAGCGAGCAGCAGCAGGGCCGCGTTCCAT
This sequence comes from Cellulomonas sp., assembly GCA_036384595.1. Lineage (GTDB taxonomy): Bacteria > Actinomycetota > Actinomycetes > Actinomycetales > Cellulomonadaceae > Cellulomonas_A. Next base: position 2,966 of record DASVMA010000251.1, read on the forward strand.
GTGCGAGACGTTCCGCCGAAGCTGTCGACGAGGAACGTTCCACGACCGAAGCTGTGGCGGATGAACATGCGGACGTTCGTGCGCGGTCGGTAGAGCGCCCAGAATCCTGGGTCGAGCTGGATCGGCTGGTCCTGGGCGATGGCCCGGATCAGCTTGGTGTCGTCGCTCGCGAGGGCCGCATCCGCGGTGGGCCACGTCGCCCGGCATGCGGCGACGAGGACAGCACGCGGTGCGAAGAAGACGCCCGTCCCCTTCGGGTAGCGGTTGAAGCTGTCGGTCCCGAACTCGACAGGTCGCGGATCCCGCAGGAAGTCGGCCCAGAACACGTGGATGGGCACCTCCCAGAAGTGGCCGACGAGCGGCGCAGCGGGGTCGGTGATCGCGTGACCGTT
>DASVMA010000252.1:0-4098 GCA_036384595.1 Cellulomonas sp.
GAAGTACTCGGCGCTCGGTCCGCGGGTCAGCAGGACGATGAGCGTGATGTCGATGGCCAGGGCCACCACAGCCAGGAGGTGGCTGACGACGGAACCGGGCTGCGCGAACGACGCCAGGCCGCCGAGCAGGCCAAGACCGGCGAACACGAAGGTGACGATGCGGGCCCAGTTCTTGCCGGCGCGCACCTTGAACGCGAGCAGGATCCACACGCCGATGCCGATGAGGCCGAAGACGACGGCCATGGCGATGGCCACGCCGACCGCAGCGTCGACCATGGACTGGTCGAGCGACGGAGAGCTGGCGCGCACCTGGTCCCGGATCGCGCCCGTCGTGAGCAGCGCCACCACGATGTTGACCACGCTCAGCCCCACCTGGACCAGGATCAGCCGGAAGGCGTTGACGACGGTGCTGGGCGGCGGGCCCTGGACGGCGGGCGTCTCCCACGGGGCCGGGGCCATCGAGGGGTAGCTGCCGGGCGGCGGCGGGGTCTGGAAGCTCATGGGGTTCTCCGAGTCGGGAGGGGCAGAGTGGTGTCCCGACGCATACAGCCCGCGCACAGGACACTCGACACCCTATGGGCGCGGGGTGTCGCTCTGTGGCGGTTTGGGCTGCGGATCCGCGAGGTGGCGTGTGCGCGCACGGCGACGCCGACCTCATCTCACGACGGCGGGATGCGGTCGGCGTTCTCGTCCTGACTCAGCCTCGCGAGACCGGGATCTTCACGGCGGCCGGCTTGGCCTCCGCCGTCGTGGGGACGCGGACCTCCAGGACGCCGTCGCGGTAGGTGGCCTTCACGTCGGTCTCCGAGTAGCCCGCGGGGAGCGGGATGTTGCGGGAGAACGAGCCGTACCGGAACTCCGACCGGTACGAGTCCTTCTCCTTGTGCTCGGACTTCTCCTCGCGGTTGGCGGTGATGTGCAGGACGCCGTCGACGACCGAGAGGTCGACGTCCTTGTCCGGGTCGATGCCGGGCAGCTCGGCCCTCACGACGAGCGCGTCGCCCTCGACGTACTCCTCGACGCGCATCCACGGCTTGTCCCAGTCGGTCTCCCAGAACCGCCGGAACATGTCCGGCAGGTCGGCCCGTTCGCGCCGCACGATGGACATGGCCCACTTCCCTTCCCTTGCAGGACCGTCTCTGCGCAGGGCGTCGGCTGAAGCCCCGCCACTTTCGACGCTAGCCCTCGCGGTCCGGTATGTCCTGCTTTGGATGCTCGCTCGGGTCCGCGCGAACGGGCGCCTCAGACGACAGCGCGTTGCGCGCGACGGACCCGGGGATCGAGGATCGCCGACACGGCGGCAGCGGCCAGCAGGGCGAGCGCCCCGCCGAACCAGAAGGGTGCGTCCGAGCCCACGCCGTCCCACAGGGCACCCGCGATGATCGAGGCGAGCAGCAGCCCGATGCCCTGGAGAGTGCCGTAGATCCCGAGCACTGTGCCGCGCAGGTGCGGCGGGGCGGCCTCGGCGATGAAGGCGCGCTCGGCGCCGCTGAGGAATGCGGTGCACGCGCCGTACGCGGCGAACAGGCCCACGACGACCGGCTGCGACGTGACCGCGGCGAAGCCGAGATACACGAGCCCTGACAGCAGGTAGCCGGCGACCAGCATCGACCTGCGACCGAACCGGTCCGAGAAGCGGCCGGCCGGGATCGCCAGCACGGAGGCCGTCACGTTGAAGACCAGGTACAGCAGCATGACCTGGGTCGCCGAGAATCCGCGCGCCGAGGCCTTGAGCAGGAGGAACGCGTTCGAGGAGTTCCCGATGCAGAAGACGAGCACGGCGACGAGGTACAGCCGCAGCCGCAGCCCGAGGTGGACGCCGAGCAGCCTGGTGCGGGCGCCGTCGGGCAGCGGGACGCGCTTCTCGCGGACGGCGGGGATGATGAGGATGCCGAGCACGGCCGGGACGATCGACCACGCGAACGCCTCGCGGTACGCCGTCCCTGTGGCGACGACGACGACGGCGAGGAGCGCGCCGGCCGACGAGCCGGCCATGTCGAGCATCTTGGCGATCCCGAACGAGCCGCCCAGCTTCTTCGGGTCGCTCGACTGCGCGATCAGGGCATCCCGCGGTGCGGTGCGGATTCCCTTGCCGACGCGGTCGACGACCCGCGCGACGAGCACTCCGCCCCACGAGCCCGCCGCGAGCAGCAGCACCTTGTAGACGACCGAGCCGGAGTACCCGAGGAACGTCAGCCGCTTGCGGTGCTGGCGGACGTCGCCGATGTACCCGCTGAACGCCTTGAGCAACGACGCGAGGCTCTCGGCGATGCCCTCGATGACCCCCACGACCATCGGGGTGGCCCCGAGGGTCGCCGTCAGGAACAGCGGGACGATCGGGTAGACCATCTCGGTGCTCAGGTCGACGAACATGCTGGTGAGACCGATCAGCACGACGTTGGACGGGGTGATCCTGCGCACGGTGCGGACGCTACCCCACACCTCCGCCGGTGACTGTCAGCGGTCCTCGACGACGGCCTGGTGACGCGCAACCCTCATCACCGCTGGTCCGGTGCCGAACTGTGCGGGTATCGACACCACCGACCTCCAACCGCTGAGCACCGACACCGACGTGTCGCTGCCGAGGCCGACCCTGCTCGCCTGGGTGGGCCGGACCCGTGCGTCGTGGGCGCGGCCGAGCTGGCGACGCACTGCGTCGAGGTGGGCGATCGCCGGCGCCGTGACCGACATGGTGACGACGTCCGCCGTCGGCCACGTGGGCGGCATCCGGGAGGGGAACCCGTTGTCGGCGGCCGGCCAGGCGCTGCTGGGGTCGACCCCGGTGTACATGGTGGTCACGACCGCGGTCGTGACCGGGTTGCTGACCGTCCTGGCGGTCCGCCCGGTCGACGTCCCGACGCGCGTGCTGTGGTGGGCACTCGCGTTCCTGGGTGCAGCGAAGATTGCGGTCGCGGTCCTCAACCTCGTCGTCCTGCAGGGCGCTCTCGACGCGACGGTCGACGTCTTCTGATCGTGGACTACGCCGGGTTCGGCACGACGACGGCCGGTGCGCTCAAGGCCATCCGGTGCGGGTCGATGGGGGGCACCAAGCAGGACGTCGCGGCCGTCTACGAGCTCATCGGCTCGGGTGAGCTCAAGCCGGTCGTCACGGTCATCGGGTTCGACGACATCCCTGACGGGATCGAGAAGCTGCACCAGGGCAAACTGGTCGGCCGCCTCGTGGCGCACATCGCCGACTGACGACCGCCCACAACGCCGTCCGCTGCACGTCGAGCGGGCGGCGGCGTCGTGCCTGACGCGGCTCAGTGCCTCACGACGTGGGCGGCACGACGAGTTCCGCGAACGCGACGATGTTGTCCTCGTAGTGGCCGGTCTGCCGGTTGAACGATCCGCCGCACGTGATGAGGCGCAGACCGGCGTAGGCGATGTCGCCGTACACCTCGGCGGTCGGGAACGCGGTCTTGGCGTACTCCTGGACCCGGGTGACTCGGAACACCGCCCGGCTGCCGTCCGCGCGCGTCACCAGGACCTCGTTGCCGGCGACGAGCTTGTGCAGGTTGTAGAAGACCCCGGGCCCGGTCCAGTCGACGTGCCCCGCGACGACGGCGGGACCCACCTCGCCCGGCGTCGGGGCCCCGGTGTACCAGCCCGCAGGGAAGCCGGCGGGTGGCACCTCGAGGGTCCCGTCGCCGCGAAGCCCCAGCGCCATCAGCGTCGAGTCGACCCCGATGGCGGGGATCTGCAGGCGGACCGGCACGGACCTTGCCAAGGGCTTCGCCCGGACGGTCGACAGCACGACGCCCTTGGACGGCACGGGCGGTGCCGGCGCTGGTGGGGTGCTGGTCGGCGCCGACGGGGCCGGGGGCGTCGTCGGTGGAACGGTCGGGGCGAGGGTCGGCGACCAGAAGGCAGACGGGGAGGTCGTGGCGGGCGTCGGCGACGGGGAGGTCGCGGTGAGCGCCGAGCATCCGCCGAGACCGACGGCAACGGCCACGACGAGAGCCGCCGCCCCCGTCAGGACCCGGGGTGGCGTCCTGCGTGGTCGGCGGCTCTCGATGCGTGGGTGCAACGGCGTTCGTGCGGTCAGACGTTCACGCGGCGGCGACGCGCCACCACGAACGCGATGACGCCCAGTGC
>DASVMA010000253.1:0-6369 GCA_036384595.1 Cellulomonas sp.
CCGGCCGACATCCTCGCCGCCGTGGCGGTCGCGAGCGGCTCTGCCGGCCTCGCGGTGCTCGTCGGGCTCGGCGGAGCTCTGAGCCCCACGCGGCGTGCTCGCGAGCGCGCGTCGTCGCCGCCGTTCGGAATCCGGCGACTCGTCGAGGAGAGCGCCGTGCGCCGGCACGCGCTGCGGTACGGGTTGGCCGTTCTCGCCGCAGGTGCCGTCGCGACGCTCGCAGGAATCGGTCACCCGGGCTGGGCGATGGTTGCCGCCGTCGTGCCGCTCGCTGTCTCGGACACGCCCGGCCAGCTGCTGCGTGCTGGGCACCGCCTCGGCGGCACCGCTGTCGGCCTGCTCGTCGCGGCCGGCCTCTTCGCGCTGCACCCCGCGGGCTGGCAGCTCGTGGTGCTCGTCGTCGCGCTCCAGACCGTGGCCGAGCTGTTCGTGGTCCGCAACTACGGGTTCGCGATGGTCGTCATCACGCCGCTCGCCCTGCTGATGAACCTGCTGGTCGGCAGCGCGCCGACCGACGTGCTGCTCCGCGACCGTGCGCTCGAGACGCTCATCGGGGCGGTCATCGGGATCCTCGTCGCGCTCGTGTCGACGCGGCTAGCCGGCTCTCGCGGCGTGGCGACCCGATTCGCCTGACCTGACCTCGGGTTCGCGGGCAGGCGCGGGCACGGGTGAGACTGTCCGCATGACGCCGACCGCGACCACCTCGGACGTGCCCGCACCGGCCACGGCACCGTCCGACCCGATCCTGCGCCGGATCTGGGCGCTGCTCGCGCCGTTCCGTGGCGAGCTGCTCCTCGTCGCGCTCTCGATCGTCGTCGCCTCGCTGCTCGGGATCGTCACGCCGTTCCTCACCCAGCGCGTGTTCGACGACGCGCTCTTCCCCGCCGACGGTTCCGGGGTGCACCTGCGGCTGCTCGCGATCCTGGTCGGGGCGATGATCGTCATCCCGCTGCTCAGCGCCGCGATCGGCGTCGGGCAGACGTTCCTGACGACCAAGGTCGGCAACCTGGCGATGGCGGACCTGCGGGGCCGGTTGTTCGAGCACCTCGAACGCATGGAGCTGGCGTTCTTCACGGCGACGAAGACGGGCTCCATCCAGTCGAGGCTCGCGAACGACGTCGGCGGTGTCCGCTCGGTCCTCACCACGACCGCCTCGTCGATCCTCTCGAACACGGTGACCGTGCTCGCGTCGACCGTCGCGATGCTGCTCCTCAGCTGGCAGCTGACGCTCGTCGCCGTGGCGCTGATGCCCCTGTTCATCGTGCTGCAGCGACGCGTCGGGGCGCGCCGTCAGGCGATCGCGCGGGCCACGCAGGAGTCGCTGGCTGACATGACGGCCATCACCGAGGAGGCCCTCAGCGTCTCCGGGGTGCTGCTGACCAAGGTGTTCAACCGCTCCGACGCGGAGATCGCCCGCTACCGCGCGGAGAACGACCGCCAGGTCGACCTGCAGGTGCGGCAGGCGATGGCCGGGCAGGGCTTCTTCGGGGTGGTCACCGCGTTCATGGCGGTCACACCGGCGCTCGTCTACCTCGTCGCCGGGTCGATGATGACGGGCTCCTTCGGAGGCGGGGTGCTGACCGCCGGGACGCTCGTCGCCTTCTCGACGCTCCAGGCCCGGCTCCTCATGCCGGTGATCTCGCTGATGCGGATCGCCCTCGACGTGCAGACGTCGCTCGCGCTCTTCCGGCGCATCTTCGAGTACCTCGACCTCACGCCGGCGATCACCGACAGGTCCGACGCGGTGGTGCTGGCGCCCGCCGGCGAGGCCGGGCGGATCGAGCTCCGGGACGTCTGGTTCCGCTACCCCGCTCCCCCGCGGCTCGTCCAGCCGCCGCCGCTGCCGGGCCGGTGGAGCGGCAGGCATGGCACCCCGATCGGTGTCGCGGCGCCGACGCGCCGGGTCGAGTCCGTCCCTGAACCTGTCGAGCGCCCAGCTCGGGCTCACTCGTGGGCGGTCCGCGGCGTCTCGTTCACCGTCGAGCCCGGCCAGCTCGCCGCGTTCGTGGGCCCGTCCGGTGCCGGCAAGACCACGCTGAGCTACCTCGTGCCGCGCCTCTACGAGATCAACGAGGGGGCCGTGCTCGTCGACGGTCATGACGTGCGCGACCTCACGCTGTCGAGCCTCGCCGACGCGATCGGCATGGTGACGCAGGACCCGTACCTCTTCCACGCGTCGATCGCCGACAACCTGCGCTACGCACGCCCCGACGCGACCGACGACGAGCTCGTCGAGGCCTGCCGCGCGGCGAACATCCATGACCGGATCGAGGCGTTCGAGAAGGGATACCGCACCCTCGTCGGCGAGCGGGGGTACCGGCTGTCGGGCGGCGAGAAGCAGCGCATCGCGATTGCGCGCGTCCTGCTGAAGAACCCCCGGATCCTCATCCTCGACGAGGCGACGTCGGCGCTCGACTCGTCGTCCGAGCGCCTCGTCCAGTCGGCGCTCGCGCGCGCCGTCGACCAGCGCACGACCCTCGCGATCGCCCACCGGCTCTCGACGATCCGGCACGCCGACGTGATCTTCGTCGTCGACGAGGGGCAGGTGGTCGAGCGCGGCACGCACGACGAGCTCGTCCAGGTCGCCGACGGCCTCTACGCGCGCCTCTATGCGGAGCAGTTCGGCGGGGGCCGCGTCGAGGCTCGCTTCAGCGACGGGATCATGTTCACGGACGGCGTCGTGCTCGCCCAGCCGCGCACGTCCTCCTCGTAGGCCGGCCACCCACAGCCCGGCGCGAACGGCCGTGAGCACGCTCATGGCGGACCGGGGCCGTAGTCGCGTCGCTCGCTGGGCCAGGGTCCATGCCATGACCGACGATGTGATGCGCCACGCGATGGCGGACGACGACAGGGCCGACACCGAGCTGGCCGCCGAGGTGCGGGCGGCCGACGACGAGAGAGCCGGGGGCTCGGCCGGGCACCTGCCGGCCGACCCCGATGACGACACCGCGGACGAACCGTGGCTCGACGGCGGCACCGGCTCGGACGACGACTACCCGCCCGTGTCCGGCCGCATCCTCGAGGACGGACGGGACGCTCTCGACGTCCTGATGCGGGTCGTCGGCCCCGAACGCGACGGGCCTCCCGCACTGTGGTTCCTCGTGCTCGACGCCGGCGACAGGGTCCTCCCGCTCGTCCTCCCGATCGCCGAGGTTCCGAGGTGCCCGGACGCCGTGGTGGCTGCCAACCTCGTGCACGTCCTGGCGTCGGTGCTCGAGCACGACGCGCCGGGAGGCTCCGTCGTGGTGGGCTACGTGCGCCGCGGCGGCGGCGACCTCGGCGCGTTCGAGGCAGGCTGGTCCGCCGCGCTCCACCTCAGCGCCCACCAGGAGGTCGTCCGGATCCGGGCCGAGGTCGCCATCGGCCTGGACCGTGCGCGGATCCTCAGCACCTGCTGGTGACGGCGTCGTCGCCCTGCTCCCCCGTGGTCGTGCTCCTCAGCCCCGGCATGGCGGCGGCCGCCGCGCGTTCACGAGACCTTCACGCCACACTGGAACATTGTGGGAGGCCCCGTCGTTGAGCCTCCTGGAAGTCACTGCTCGGGAACCGCACGGCAGGCGGTTCACCCCGAGACGTCAGATGGCGGCGAACGACGCCCCACGGCACGGCAACGCACGGAGGTCCTACATGTCGAACCGGTCACTGCGCGGAATGCGCATCGGTTCCCACAGCATGGAGACGGAAGAGGGCGTCGAGTTCGCCCCGCGTCTGCAGGCTCACTACGACTGCCCCAACGGACACACGATCATCCTGCCGTTCTCCGTCGAGGCGGATGTGCCGGTCACCTGGGAGTGCCGCTGCGGTGAGGAGGCGCTCCTGCGGGACGCGTCCAAGCCGGAGCCCAAGGCGGGCAAGGCCCCGCGGACGCACTGGGACATGCTTCTGGAGCGTCGGACGGTCAAGGAGCTCGAGGAGCTCCTTGACGAGCGGCTCGACCTGCTCCGCGCCGGCAAGCTTCGCCGGAGCGCCTGACACCACTGAGCTGCTCGCGGCGCACGCGCTGCGAGCACACAGCCTGACGGCCGCCGACCCTTCCGGGACGGCGGCCGTCGCGCTGTGCTCCGACCGTGACGGTCAGCGGCGGCGCAGTCGGCGGACCGCCGCGGCCAGCTGGCGCGCGCGCTGCTCGACGCCCCACACGGTGACGTTGGCGAGCGCCTCGACGACGATCGCGCGGCTCATCTTCGACTGGCCGAGCTCCCGCTCGACGAACGTGATGGGCACCTCGACGATGCGGCCACCGGCTCGCTGCACCCGCCAGGCCATGTCGACCTGGAAGCAGTACCCGGCCGATGCGACCTCGTCGAGCGCCATCTTCGCGAGGGTCTCGGCGCGGAAGGCGCGGAATCCTGCCGTCGCGTCACGCAGCGGCAGTCCCAGCGCCAGTCGGGTGTAGGTGTTGCCGCCGCGCGAGAGGAGCTGACGGCTCACCGGCCAGTTGACGACGCTGCCGCCGGGCACCCAGCGCGAGCCGATCACGAGGTCGGCGTCACGGACGGCGTCGAGCAGGCGTGGCAGGTCCTCGGCGCGGTGCGAACCGTCGGCGTCCATCTCGACGATGACGTCGTAGCCGCGCTCGAGCGCCCACCGGAAGCCGGTGATGTACGCGGTGCCGAGGCCCAGCTTCCCGGTGCGGTGCAGGACGTGGATGACGGTACGACCCGCGAGCTCTGCCTCCTGCTCGGCGATCTTCTCGGCGAGCTCGCCGGTGCCGTCGGGCGAGCCGTCGTCGACGACGAGGAGGTCGGCGTCGGGCACGCTCGCGCGAAGCCGGTCGAGCGCCGTGGGGAGGTTCTCCCGCTCGTCGTAGGTCGGGATGACGACGAGCACCCGGGGCTGGGTGCCGGCGTTGTCGGCGGTCATGAGACTCCTTCGGTGCGGTTCTCGCGGCGGATGCGTCGCGCACCCGCCATGCCTGTCACGACGACGCAGAGGGCGAGCGCGTCGATGATCCACGCTGGCCAGTCTCCGAGCCGGGCAGCGGGCGTGAGGGAATGGCGCAGCGGAAGCGTAGCCACCAGCTGCTCGGAAGTGAAAAGCGCCGTCTGCTGCGCGACGGCGCCGTTCGGTTCGATGACGGCGCTGACGCCGACGGTCGAGATCTGGACAGTGGCGCGACCGAGCTCGATCGCGCGCAGCCGGGACATCGCGAGCTGCTGCGTGGACTCCGCCGTGTAGCCGAACGAGGCGTTGTTCGTCTGCACGACGAGCACCTCGGCGCCGGCGAGCACCGCCTCGCGCGGGAGGGTGTCATAGGCCACCTCGAAGCAGATGACGTCCCCGATCCCGACCGTCCGCCCGAGTCTCGCTGACTCGAGCGGGACGAGCCCGACCTTCGTCCCGGCGATCATGTCCTGCGTGACGAGGTCGACCGCCGAGGAGAACGGGCGTACGAGGGAACGGAACGGGATGTACTCGGCGAACGGCGCCGGGTGCTGCTTGGTGTACTGCGCGACGACGCCTTGTCCCGGACGCCACAAGACCGCGGTGTTGTAGCGGCCGCCGGTCGGGGGGTACTGCACCGTACCCACGAGCATCGGTGCCTGCAGGGCCCGCGCCGCGGAGTCGATCTCGTCGGCGGCCGCGCCGTCCGCCTGCGGGTCGACGTCCGTGCCGTTCTCGGGCCACAGGACAAGGTCGAGCTGCCCGGGCTTGACCTGATGGAGCAGCGCGAGCGTGCCGGCCACGTGGTTGCCGAGCACGACTCGCGCCTGGGCGAAGGCGTCCAGGCCCGGGGTCGGGACGTTGCCCTGGACGGCCCCCACCGCGAGCGACCCTGCCTCGGCACGCGTGTCGAGGGGCACGAACAGGCCGGCGACGAGCACGGCACCGGCGAGGGCGAGACGGATGAAGACCCCGGGCACGACGAGTCGGCGAGCGGCGGTCCAGGTCTGCGCGAGGAGGATGCCGACGCCGGCGACCGCAGCCGAGACGAGCGGTGCGCCACCCAGCCACGCCAGCGCCGAGACCGGTGAGTCCGCCTGCGAGAACGCCAGCCGGCCCCACGGGAAGCCGCCGAACGGCCAGGTCGAGCGGAGCTCCTCGACGGCGACCCAGAGCACGACGAACACGGTCACCTGGAGCCAGCGGTTGCGCCACACCGCGTTGCCGCGGCGAGCCCAGGTCCACGCGGCTCCGAACAGGGCGACGTACCCGGCCTCGAAGGCCGCAAGGGCGAACCACGGGATGCGACCGACGGCGTAGTCCGCCCAGGTGATGTGCGGCAAGAAGAAGGTGACGCCCCAGACGAAGCCGATCAGAGCGTTCCAGCGTGCGCTGTCGCGGCGCAGCGCGAGGACGAGGAGTGCGATTCCAGGAGCCGCGGCTCCCCACCATCCGAGATCCGGGAACGATGCCCAGGTGAGCGCT
>DASVMA010000254.1:0-8569 GCA_036384595.1 Cellulomonas sp.
TCGACGAACGTGCTGCTCGACCGCCGCCCGGACGTGACCGCGCTGTTCGCGGCGACGGACGAGCTCGCGATGGGCGCGGTCCTTGCCGCCCGCGAGCGGGGACTGCACGTGCCGGACGACCTGTCGGTGATCGGCGTCGACGGGCACCCCCTGGGCGAGCTGGTCAGCCTGACGACGATGGCGCAGCCCGCGGTCGAGCAGGGGTCGGCGGCGGCGCGGGCGCTGCTGGACGTCGTCGTCGGGCTCCCGGTCGACGAGGACATCGTCTTCCCGACCCGTCTCGAGGACCGTGGTTCGACGGCGCCGCCCCGCGCTGTGCCGCAGTAATCCGCGCCTGCCCGATTCCGTGACGGAATCGTGACCCCATCTGGGCAGATACCGCTTGCAAGAACGCTGAGTAAGCGCTTGCATCAGGAGGGGCGCACGTTCCGTGTGCGGGCCAGGGCGTGCAGACCATCGCTTCCCTGACCAGCGCGGAGCTGCGTTCACCAGCCTTGACCGGCACCGATCGGCCGGACCGGCCCTGATCGGCACTGCAATGACGCGGAGGTCACATGAACGGCAAGCGCAGGCACACAGGGCGCATCGCGGTCGCAACGGGGGCGAGCCTCTTCATGCTGCTCGCGGCATGTTCGAGCGGCGGCACGAGCTCGACCACGACCACAGGGGCCACCAGCGGCACGACGGCGAGCGGCGCGTGCGCCGCGTTCGCCTCCTACGGCGACCTGACGGGCAAGACGGTCAGCGTCTACACGGGCATCGTCACGCCCGAGGACCAGCCGTACATGGACTCGTACAAGCCCTTCGAGGACTGCACGCACGCCAAGATCGACTACGTCGGTGACAAGGCCTTCGAGACCCAGATCCTGGTCCGGGCCAAGGCGGGCAACCCGCCGGACATCGCGATCGTCCCGCAGCCGGGTCTGCTCCAGCAGCTCGTCGCCACGGGTGCGGCCAAGGCGGCCCCCAAGGCTGTCGCGGACAACGTCGACAAGTTCTGGGGCGCGGACTGGAAGAGCTACGGCTCGGTCAGCGGGACGTTCTACGCGGCACCGTCGGGTGCGAGCGTGAAGTCGCTGGTCTGGTACTCCCCGAAGGAGTTCAAGGACAACGGCTACACGGTTCCGACGACGCTCGACGAGATGAAGGCGCTCTCGGACAAGATCGCGGCGACCGGCAAGAAGCCGTGGTGCGCAGGTATCGGCAGCGGCGAGGCCACGGGCTGGCCGATCACCGACTGGATGGAGGAGATGATGCTCCGCCTGTCCGGCCCTGACGTCTACGACCAGTGGGTCACCCACAAGATCGCGTTCAACTCGGCGGCCCCGACCGCAGCGCTCGACGCTGTCGGCTCCTACCTGAAGAACGACAAGTACGTCAACGGCGGTCTGGGCGACGTCAAGAGCATCGCGACCACGACGTTCCAGGACGGCGGCCTGCCGATCCTCGAGGGCACCTGCTCGCTGCACCAGATGGCCAGCTTCTACGCCTCGAACTTCCCGAAGGGCACGAAGGTCGCCGAGGACGGCGACGTGTTCGCGTTCTACGAGCCGGGCGTCAAGGCGAGCGACCACCCCGTCGAGGGTGGCGGCGAGTTCAACCTGGCGTTCTCCGACCGTCCCGAGGTGCAGGCCTTCCAGACCTACCTCTCCACGGACCTGTGGGCGAACACCAAGGCCAAGATCAGCTCGTCGTCGACCGGTGGCGGCTGGATCAGCGCCAACAAGGGTCTCGACGTCGCGAACCTGATCAACCCGATCGACAAGCTGTCGGCGACCATCCTCCAGGACCCCAAGACGGTGTTCCGTTTTGACGGTTCTGACATGATGCCCGCAGCGGTGGGTTCGGACGCCTTCTGGAAGCAGGCGACGGCCTGGATCACCGGCCAGAGCACCAAGGACACGCTGGACAAGATCGAGGCCGCCTGGCCGAAGTCTTGACCTGACAGGCGCAGTGTGGTGTCCGGGTGGGTGCGGAGAGCGCGCCCGCCCGGGCACCTGTCCTTTCTCCCGATGACGTGAGGAACTCGGATGGACGTCTCCACCAAGCTGTTGACGATGGTGATCGCAATCTTGCTGTTCGTGGCGGTCGTCGGGCTGATGCTGTTCATCGCGAGCTGGACCGAACGCCGAAGCGCATCGATCGTCGGTTACGTGTTCCTGTTCCCGTCGATCCTCATGGTCAGCGTCGGCCTGCTCTACCCCGCAGTGCGGACGATCTTCCAGTCCTTCTTCGATGCCGCCGGCAGCGCGTTCGTCGGGCTGGGCAACTACCACACGATCTTCACGTCGCCCGATGACCTCCTGGTCCTCCGGAACACCGTGCTCTGGGTCGTGGTCACGCCGTTCGTCGCCACGGCGATCGGCCTGCTCTACGCGATCCTCGTCGACGGCGCCCGGGGTGAGGCGTTCGCGAAGGCGCTGATCTTCCTGCCCATGGCCATCTCGATGGTCGCCGCGTCGATCATCTGGAAGTTCGTCTACGAGTTCCGGCCGGACCAGCCGGGCGTCAGGCAGATCGGCCTGCTGAACCAGGTGGTCGTCTGGCTCGGGGGATCACCTCAGCAGTGGATCGTCAACTCTCCCTGGAACACGTTCTTCCTGATCGTCGTGATGATCTGGATCCAGGCCGGGTTCGCCATGACGATCCTCTCGGCCGCGATCAAGGCCATCCCGGACGACATCATCGAGGCAGCCCGGCTCGACGGCGTGACCGCGATCGGGATGTTCCGCTGGGTCACCTTGCCGAGCATCCGGCCGTCGGTCATCGTCGTCCTCACGACCATCGGCATCGGCACCCTGAAGGTCTTCGACATCGTCCGGACGATGACCGGTGGCAACTTCAACACCAACGTCGTGGCGAACGAGTTCTACACGCAGAGCTTCCGGGCCTCGAACCAGGGCCTGGGGTCGGCGCTGGCCGTCCTGCTGTTCGTCCTGGTCGTCCCGATCGTCGTCTACAACATCCGCCAGCTGCGCGCTTCGGAGGCACGATGAGCACCGTCACGCCCCAGGTCGACCTGACTCCCGAGCAGCGGGCCGCGCTCGCGAAGCAGTCAGCGGCCGGACGCGCCGCGTCCAGCGCCCGCAAGAAGGTGACCTCACCGGTCGCGTCGGCCATCGCGGTGCTGCTCGCCGTCCTGTGGACCATCCCGACGTTCGGTCTGCTCCTGTCGTCGATCCGCCCCGAGAAGGCGATCAAGACCACGGGCTGGTGGACGTTCTTCAGCGACCCGCAGATGACGCTCGACAACTACAAGACGGTGCTGAGCACCGAGGGCCAGTCGGGCCTCGGCAGCTTCTTCATCAACTCGTTCGTCATCACGATCCCGGCCGTCGTCATCCCTATCTGCCTGGCCGCGCTCGCCGCGTACGCGTTCGCATGGATCGACTTCAAGGGCCGCAACTTCCTGTTCGTCCTGGTGTTCGCGCTGCAGATCGTGCCGCTCCAGGTCGCGCTGCTCCCGCTGCTCACCATGTACGTCAAGGCGGGCCTCGGTGGGACCTTCTGGACGCTGTGGCTCTCGCACTCGGCGTTCGCGCTGCCGCTGGCGATCTTCATCCTGCACAACTTCATGAAGGAGATCCCCAAGGAGCTGATCGAGGCGGCGCGCATGGACGGCGCCGGCCACGTGAAGATCTTCTTCCGCGTCATGCTGCCGCTGCTGACCCCGGCGCTCGCCGCCTTCGGGATCTTCCAGTTCCTGTGGGTGTGGAACGACCTGCTCGTGGCCCTGACGTTCGCGAGCGACAACACCGTGGTCCCGCTGACCGTCGCGCTCGCGAACCTCAGCGGTACGCGCGGGACGGCGTGGCACCTGCTGTCGGCAGGTGCGTTCATCTCGATCATCGTGCCGGTCGCGGTGTTCATCTCGCTGCAGCGGTACTTCGTCCGGGGGCTCCTCGCCGGTGGCCTGAAGGGCTGAGGTCGTCCCATGCAGCTCATCGCGTACGCGGACAGGTTCGGGGGGAGCCTGTCCGCGCTACGCGATGTCCTCGACGGTCCGCTCGCCGGGCTGTTCACGGGCGTGCACGTCCTGCCGTTCTTCACCCCGTTCGACGGTGCGGACGCGGGGTTCGACCCGGTCGACCACACGGCGGTCGACCCGCGGCTCGGGTCGTGGGACGACGTCCGCGCGATTGCGGACGAGCACACGGTGATGGTCGACCTCATCGTCAACCACGTGTCGGCGGACTCGGCCGAGTTCCGGGACGTCCTGGCCCGCGGGGACGCGTCGCCGCACGCAGGCATGTTCCTCACGATGTCCGACGTGTACCCCGGCGGCGCGACCGAGGCGGAGCTCGTCGGGATCTACCGGCCGCGCCCGGGGCTCCCGTTCACGGTGCTGACGCTGGGGGACCGCCGGCGGCTCGTGTGGACGACGTTCACGAGCCAGCAGATTGACCTGAACCTGACCGACCCCGCGGCCCGCGCGTACCTGGACCGCGTCCTGACCACGCTGGCCGCTGCGGGCGTCACGATGGTGCGGCTCGACGCGGTCGGCTACGCGGTCAAGACCGCTGGCACGTCGTCGTTCATGACGCCGCAGACGTTCGCGTTCATCGACGAGCTCACGGCGCGCGCGCGCGAGCTCGGGATGCAGGTCCTCGTGGAGATCCACGCACACTTCGAGCGGCAGATCGCGATCGGGTCGGCGGTCGACCGCGTGTACGACTTCGCGCTGCCGCCGCTCCTGCTGCATGCGCTCTCGACGGGCGACCCCGCGCCGCTGCACCGCTGGCTCGACGTGCGTCCCGCCAACGCTGTGACGGTGCTCGACACCCACGACGGCATCGGCGTGATCGACGTCGGCTCCGACCAGATGGGTGAGGGCCGTCCGGGCCTGCTGACCGACGACCAGGTCCACGCGCTCGTCGAGGGGATCCACGAGCGCTCGCTCGGCCAGTCCCGGCAGGCGACCGGCTGGGCCGCGTCCAACCTCGACGTCTACCAGGTCAACTGCACCTACTACGACGCGCTCGGTCGCGACGACACCGCCTACCTGATCGCCCGCGCGGTGCAGCTGTTCACTCCCGGGATCCCGCAGATCTACTACGTCGGCCTGCTCGCCGGGCACAACGACATGGACCTGCTCGCCGAGACAGGCGTGGGCCGGGACATCAACCGGCACCGGTACACGCTCGACGAGATCACGCGTGAGCTCGCCCGCCCGGTCGTCGCCGCGCTCGCGGGCCTCATCCGGTTCCGCACGGCCCACCCGGCCTTCGCCGGCACGTGCGACGTGGCCGGTCAGGGCGACACGCTGACCCTGACCTGGACCGACGGTGAGCAGTCCGCTGCCCTGACGGTCGGCTTCGCGACCCCGCACGCGACCCTCACCTGGACGTCGGACGGCGCGATTCGCACGTGCGACGACCTCCTCGACCTGTCCGGGCTCTGGCCGGGCGCCTCGACCGCGAGGTAGCGCGCACTAGCGTGTGGGCGTGCCCCTCCGCCCCGGTCAGGTCCTCGACGGGGTGCCCGCGCCCGCGCTGTTCGTGGCGTCGGGGCTGACCCAGTACCTCGGGGCCGCCGTCGCCGTCGGGCTGTTCGGCCAGCTGCCGGCCGCGACTGTCGCATGGCTGCGGATCGTCGTGGCCGCCGCGGTGCTGATCGTCTGGCGCCGCCCGTGGCGGACCCGGTGGGAGCGCGCGGACCTCGTGGCGATCGCGCGGTTCGGGGTCGTGCTCGCCGGCATGAACATCGCGTTCTACATCGCGATCGACCACCTGCCGCTCGGTACTGCCGTGGCGATCGAGTTCCTCGGTCCCGTCGCGGTCGTCGCCGTCACCGGGCGGGGGTGGCGCGAGCGGGTGGCGATCGTGCCCGCGGCCGTCGGGGTCGTGCTCCTGGCCGGGGTCACGCTGCGGACGCAGGGTGGGCAGAGCGTCGTCGTCGGCCTCGTCGCGATCCTCGCCGCGGCAGCGCTGTGGGCGGGCTACATCGTGCTCGGCCGACGGGTCGCGAACCGCGGGGCGCACGGCCAGGGTGTGACCTCGCTCGGGCTCGCGATGGCGACCGGCGGACTGGTCTTCGCGCCGTTCCTCGCGCACGGCGCGCTCCCCGTGCTGCACGACGTGCGGCTCGCGGGGCTCGTCGTCGTGATCGCCGTCTTCTCCTCGGTCGTGCCCTACGGGGTCGAGCAGGTCGTGCTGCGGCGCGTGAGCGCGGCGACGTTCGCCGTGCTGCTCGCGCTGCTCCCCGCGACCGCGGCCGTCGTGGGTGCGGTCACCCTGCGCCAGCTGCCGCAGTGGCTCGACCTGCTGGGTCTCGTCCTGGTGTCGTGCGCGATCGCCCTGACGTCGCTCAGAGGTACTGGCCCGGCCCGTCGTGCTCGCCGTCGGGAACCCGCTGCACCGTCAGGATCTGCGGACCAGGACCCCCAGGGATCGCCCGACGCATCTGCGTGAGCTGCGCCTGCGCGGCCATCTGCTGCGCGACCAGCGCGGTCTGGATGCCGTGGAACAACCCCTCGAGCCAGCCCACGAGCTGTGCCTGCGCGATCCGCAGCTCGGCGTCGGACGGCGGCCGGTCGTCGTCGAAGGGCAGCGTGATGCGGTGCAGCTCCTCGAGCAGCTCGGGGGAGAGGCCGTCCTCCAGCTCGCGCAGCGACCGCTCGTGCACCTCGGCGAGCCGGGCGCGGGCGTGGTCGTCGAGCGGTGCGCTGCGGACCTCGTCGAGCAGCTGCTTGACCATCGTGCCGATCCGCATGACCTTCGCGGGCTGGCCGACCATCACCGACGGGTCTTCGTCGCGTTCCTCCTCGTCGACCCCGACGGGCTGCGGCGGGACGGTCTCGACCACGACGTCCTCGTCGCCAGCACTACCGCTGTTCTCGCTCATGAGCCCAGTCTCGTCGGTTCGTGGGCCGCGCGCACGGTGCGCCGACACCGGCGACCTGCGCCGCTAGGGTTGAGACATGACCTGGCTGACGATGCCCGCACACGCCCGTTGGCTCGAGCAGGAGACGGACCGGCTCCTGTCGTTCGGCGCGGCCTCCGCGCGCGAGACCGGCGGCTTCGCCCGCCTCGACGACAGCGGCGCCCCCGTCGACGGGCCCACAGAGCTGTGGATCACGTGCCGCATGACGCACGTCTACTCGCTCGGCGTCCTGCTCGGACGGCCCGGCTCGGCAGCGCTCGTCGACCACGGTCTCGCAGCGCTCGACACGGTCTTCCGCGACGTCCAGCACGGCGGCTGGTTCGCCGAGGTTGGGCCCGACGGCGCGACCGACGACGCCAAGGCCGCCTACCCGCACGCGTTCGTGGTCCTCGCGACGGCGAGCGCCACGGCCGCCAACCGGCCCGGCGCGCGCGCCCTGCTCGACGAGGCGCTCGCGGTCTCCGAGCTGCGGTTCTGGGACGACGAGGCCGGCATGGCGGTCGAGAGCTGGGACCGCACGTTCACGACGCTCGACCCCTACCGCGGCGTCAACGCCAACATGCACACCGTCGAGGCGTACCTCGCGGCGGCCGACGTGACGGGCCACCGGATCTGGCTGGACCGCGCGGTGCGGATCATCGAACGCGTCGTGCACGGGTACGCCCGCGGGAACTCGTGGCGCATCCCCGAGCACTTCACGACCGACTGGCACCCGCACCTCGAGTACAACATCGACGCCCCGGCCGACCCGTTCCGGCCGTACGGCGCGACGATCGGGCACTGGCTCGAGTGGTCGCGCCTGACGCTGCACGCACGCGCGGCGATCACCGCGCGCGGCGACGTCGCGCCGCTGTGGATGCTCGAGGACGCCGTCTCGCTCTTCGACGCCGCTGTCGCGGAGGGCTGGGCCGTCGACGGCGCACCCGGGTTCGTCTACACGGTCGACTGGACGGGCAAGCCCGTCGTGCACGAGCGGATGCACTGGGTGGTCGCCGAGGGGATCGCCGCGGCGGCGACGCTGCACGCCGCGACCGGCGACGAGCACTACGACATCTGGTACGCGACCTGGTGGGACTACGCGGCCCAGTACCTGATCGACCCGGTCGGCGGCTCGTGGTGGCACGAGCTCGGCACGGACAACCAGGTGTCCCGGACCGTGTGGGCCGGCAAGGCCGACCTGTACCACGCGGTGCAGGCCACGCTGATCCCGCGGCTGCCGCTCACCC
The DNA here is from genome assembly GCA_036384595.1 of Cellulomonas sp. Lineage (GTDB taxonomy): Bacteria > Actinomycetota > Actinomycetes > Actinomycetales > Cellulomonadaceae > Cellulomonas_A. Next base: position 8,109 of record DASVMA010000254.1, read on the forward strand.
CGGTCCTCGCACCTGCGCTCGCGGCCGGCGCGCTCGACTGAGCTCGGCGGGGGGCTGAGGCAGGCTCGCGCCTCAGGGCACGAGCAGGATCTTGCCGAACACGGCCCCGGACTCGAGCATCCGGTGCGCGTCCCCGGCGCGGTCGAGGGGCAGCCGCGCGTGCACGACCGGCCGGACGCGACCGTCGTCGAGCATCGGCCACACGTTCGCCCGGACGGCCGCGACGATCGCCGCCTTCTCGGCTGCCGGCCGGGACCGCAAGGTCGTCGCGGCGACGGTCAGCCGGCGCGCGAGCAGCAGCCCGAGGTCGATCTCGGCACGCGCTCCGCGCTGCAGCCCGATCACGACGAGGCGGCCGCCGGTCGCGAGCATCGCGAGGTTGTCGGCCAGCGCACCCGCACCCAGCACGTCGAGCACGAGGTCGACCCCGTGACCGCCGGTCGCGGCCAGGACGGCCTCGA
>DASVMA010000255.1:0-2753 GCA_036384595.1 Cellulomonas sp.
TTCGCGCTCGCCCTGCGCCGGCCGATCCCGCTCGAGCCGTCCCCGCAGGCCAGGCGCGGCACGGCGTTCCATGCCTGGGTCGAGGGCTGGTTCGGTGCGGCCTCGCTGGTCGACGTCGATGCTCTCCCGGGCGCCGACGACGACTCCGTCCGGGTCGATGCCGACCAGGCTGCGCTCCGTGCGGCCTTCCTGGCGACGCCCTGGGCAGACCGGACGCCGCTCGAGGTCGAGGTCGACATCGAGACCACCGTCGCGGGCTACGTCCTGCGCTCACGCGTCGACGCGGTGTTCCCCGACCCCGACCGGCCCGACGTGCCCGGCGCGGTCGTCGTCGTGGACTGGAAGACCGGCGCGCCACCGTCGGACCCGGTCCAGGTCGCGGCGCGGGAGCTGCAGCTTGCCGTGTACCGGCTCGCGTGGTCGCGGTGGAAGGGCACGCCGCTGGAGCACGTGGGCGCGGCGTTCTGCTACGTCGGTGCGGGGCGGACGGTCCGACCAGACCGGTTGCTCGACGAGGACGAGATCACCGCGCTGCTGACCGCTGCCGCCGAGCAGCGCACGGTCCCCGACGCGGTCAGCTGAGGGAGCGGGCCGGCTGGTCGGCGTCGTTCGTGTGCGCGTCCAGCTCGGCGAGCATCTGCACCGCGTCGTCCACCACGTCGTCGTTGCGCGAACGCACGCCGTACAGGAGCCAGCGGGCCAGGGCGAGCTCGCCCGCGAGCAGCGCCCGGTCGGTCAGGTGCGGGTCGAGCAGCTCGGTCCGGCGCAGCTGGTACGCCTCCATGATCGAGTCGACGGACTCCTGCGGTGCGGCGACCAGCAGCCAGGACAGGTCGTCGGCGGGGTCGGCCACCTTCGCGTCGCCCCAGCTGAGGATCCCGGTGACGGCTCCGCCTGCTGTCAGGACGTGCTCCGCGGTGAGGTCGCCGTGCACGAGCGTCGGGGAGAAACGCCAGAGCGAGACGTCCTCGAGCCGCTCCTCCCAGCGCCGAAGGAGCCGCGGCGGCACCTTGCCCGTCCGGGCGGCCTCGTCGATCTCGGCCTGCCGACGGTCGCGGTAGGCGGACGCGTCGTAGACGGGGAGCCCGGCGTTCTCGACGATCGCCGGCGGCAGCTCGTGGATCGCGGCGATGGCGCGACCGAGCGACGCAGCGAGTCCGGGCCCAGGGCCGAGCGCCTCGAGCCGGAGCGCGTGCCCGGGAACCTCGGGGTACACGACCGCGCGACCGCCCTCGGGCAGATGGGCGAAGCCGGCGGCGCGAGGCACGTCGAACGGGAGCCGACCGGCGTCGACCTCGGCGACGATGCCGTCGAGCAGCGCGACCTCGGCCTCGAGGGCCGCGCCGGCGCCCGCGTGGATCGGCGCGCGCACGATCCAGCGCTTGCGCACGGAGTCGATGACCACCGCGGTGTCGAACTCGGTGCCGGCGACCTGGGGTCGCCGGACGTCGAAGGCGTCCAGTCCCGGGACGGCGACGGTCGCCAGGGCAGCGAGAGCGAGCGGTGAACGGGGCACCGACCCAGGATAGGCGCCCCTCCGAGGAAGGGCCCGGAGCGCCGGGGCGTGTCTGCGATGTCCGAGTTCCGCGCGTACCGTGTCGGGGTGATCTCAGCCGAGCTCCCGCTGTCCCGGACGACGACGGACCGCGCAGCGGACCTGCGCCAACGCCCCGACCTGGTCGCGGCGCTGCTCACGGACGCCACGACGCGCGTGCTGCTGGTGCACGACGGGTCGGTCGTGACCCGCGGTGACGACACCCCGGAGCTCGTCCTGCTCCCGCCGGGCCAGGCTGCGCTCCTCGCCCCCGGCGGCGAGCTGCCGGAGGGGTGGATCTTCCTCGGTGTCGACGACGCGGACCGTCTGCCCGGGTTCAGCCCGACCGAGACCCGACCCGCGGGCGCGCCCGGCTACCTCGCGCGGCTCGTCCGTGACGTCGACGCAGCCGTGCTCCTCACGGGGGACCGGTGGTCGTCGCTTCGTGACGTCGGCGCGGTGCTGTCGGCGCGCGACGCAGGGCTCGCCACGGCAGCGGTCGCGCTCGAGCGATGGCACGTGCGGCATCCGCGCTGCCCCCGGTGCGGGGCGGCCACCGTCTCGGAGCAGTCCGGCTGGGTCCGTCGGTGCGTCGTGGACGGCTCGGAGCACTACCCGCGCAGCGACCCGGCGGTCATCATGGCGGTCGTCGACGAGGCGGACCGGATCCTGCTCGGCCACGGCGCGCTGTGGCCGCAGCACCGGTACTCGACGCTCGCGGGCTTCGTGGAGCCGGGCGAGTCGGTCGAGCACGCGATCAGGCGGGAGGTCCGCGAGGAGGTCGGCGTGATCGTCGGGGCCGTCGAGTATCGCGGCAGCCAGCCGTGGCCGTTCCCGGGCTCCCTCATGCTCGGCTTCCGCGCGCAGGCGCTGTCGACCGAGGTGACGGTCGACGCCGTCGAGGTGACGGCGGCCCGCTGGTTCACCCGCATGGAGCTGCGCGCGGGGATCCGCTCCGGGTGGGTCGGGCTGCCGAACAACACCTCGATCGCGCACGCGCTCATCGAGGAGTGGTACGGCTCCGAGCTGCCCGACCCGATCTGACCGCGCCCGTCGTCAGCCCCCGAGCGTGCCGGCCGTCGAGCGTCCCCGCCGTCGATTGAGGCGGCCGACGACTCGTCTCAGCCGATGCGCGGCGTTCGACCGCGGCCGACCCTAGACGTCAGTTCGCGAGCCGCGCCCGCACCTCGGCGAGCGACGGGTTGGTCGCTGCCGAGCC
>DASVMA010000256.1:0-4264 GCA_036384595.1 Cellulomonas sp.
GGACGTGCTCGCCCCGCAGACGGCGTTCACCGGCGAGCTCGTCGGGCGGCGTGTGGTCGCCCGGGGCGTGTACGACGCCGGAGGCCAGGTGCTCGTCGTGGACCGTGCGCTCGACGGCCGCACGGGCTACCTCGTCCTGACTCCGCTGCGCGTGACCGACGACCGGCCCGGACCCGTGGCGGGCAGTGCAGCGACCACCGCCGTCGCGCAGGTCCCGGCAGGGACGCCGGTGCTCCCGGTCGTCCGGGGCTGGGTCGCGGTGCCCGACGACGCCGCCGCGCTCGCGGTGCCGACCGGCGAGGTGACCGTCACCGCCTGGCTGCAGAGCTCCGAGGCGTCCGGACGGTCCGACCTCCCGAGCGGTCAGGTCGACGCGATCAGCTCGGCGCAGCTCCTCAACCGGTGGGGCGGCCCGATCTGGACCGGGTATGGCGTGCTGATCGCCTCGGACCCGGGGCAGGGCGACGCGCTGACGCCGCTGCCGACCCCCGTTCGCTCGGGCACAGGGCTCAACGTGCAGAACCTCGCCTACGCCGCGCAGTGGTGGATCTTCGGCGGGTTCGCGATCTTCCTGTGGCTGCGCATGGTCCGTGACGAGGCCACCGGGGACCGCGCGGACTGAGCGCGGCGCCGCGGGTGGCTCACGCCTGGGGCCGGCGGCGCATCTCCTTCACGGACCGGCGACGACTCTCCGCCTGGACCCGACGTGCGCGCGAGGCACGGCTCGGTCGGGTCGCGCGGCGCGGCGGGGGAGGCGGGCGCAGCGCGTCGTCGAGCAGCTCGGTGACCCGCGCGAGCGCTGCCTCCCGGTTGCGCAGCTGCGAGCGGTACTCGGACGCCGCGACGACCAGGACGGTGCGCACGGGCTCCCGCGGCTCGAGCCCGTCCGCGTCGTCGCCGTCCGTGCGACGGGCCATGGCCTCGCGGCGCTCGTCGACAGCCAGCCGGGCAGCGAGTCGGGCGAGCACGCGGTCACGGTCGGCCGGCGTCGTCCACGTGATCGCGGCGAGGTCGACCGACAGCTCGACGCGGGAGTCGGCCGTGTTGACGGACTGGCCGCCCGGCCCGCTCGACCGCGAGAACCGCCACGTGAGGGCATCCTCCGGGATGACCGATCCCCCGCGCAGCACCACCGGACCGAACATGCGTCCAGGATCGACTATCGCGGGCACCCCTGTCGCGTGGATACTCACCTCGGCCGTCCCGATCACGGCTGCCGCTCTCGCAAAGGAGCCGATGTGGCGTTCGTCCGACCGTACGAGGAGTTTGACCGCGCCGACGTGTATGACGTCTGCGTGCGTACCGCGGACGGCGGTGGTGACGCCCGGGGTCAGTACAGCGACGACCACCTGATGCCGGACGTCTACGCGGGCCCGTACCTGCACCTCGAGCCCGAGCTGGCCTTCGTGCTGGACGACGGGAACCGCGCGGTTGGCTACGTCCTCGGGACGGCCGACACCCGACGTTGGGCCGAGGAGTACCGACGCCGGTGGCTCCCGATGGTGGCACCCCGGTACCCGAGGGTCGACCCGCCCGCCACCCGGCAGGATCGCCTCGTCGACACGCTCCACCACCCCGAGCGGGCCGTGCGCGACGGGCTCGCGGACCATCCCGCGCACCTGCACATCGACCTGCTGCCCGAGCACCAGGGGCACGGCCACGGGCGTGCACTGCTGCGGACGTTCCTCGCAGCGCTCGCGGAGCGAGGCGTCCCGGCCGTCCATCTCGGCATGGCGAGCTCGAACCTGCGTGCGAGAGGCTTCTACGACCGGCTCGGGTTCCATGAGCTGCCGGTGACCGAGCCGGGCGTGACGTTCCTCGGCATCGCGAGCGACGCAGACCTCTGACAGGCCGCTACTCCTGCTGCCAGGAGCTCCAGAGCGCCGCGTAGTCGCCGCCGGCCGCGACGAGCTCGTCGTGCGAGCCGATCTCGACGATGCGCCCGCCGTCCACGACCGCGACCCGGTCGGCGTCGTGCGCGGTGTGCAGACGGTGCGCGATGGCCACGACCGTCCGACCCGCGAGGACTGCCGACAGCGAGCGCTCGAGGTGACGCGCCGCCCGCGGGTCGAGCAGGCTCGTCGCCTCGTCGAGAACGAGCGTGTGCGGGTCGAGGAGCACGAGCCGGGCGAGCGCGAGCTGCTGGGCCTGCGCCGGTGTCAGCGCCGTGCCGCCCGAGCCCACGCCGGTGCCGAGACCGTCAGGCAGAGCGTCGACCCACCCCCAGGCGTCGACGGCCCGCAGGGCACGTTCGAGCTCGGCGTCGTCGGCCTCGACCCGCGCGAGGCGCAGGTTGTCCGCGACGGTGCCGACGAACACGTGGTGCTCCTGCGTCACGAGCGCGACGTGCCCACGCAGGTCCCCGAGCGGCAGCTCGACGAGCGGGACGCCGCCCACGGTCACGGTCCCTCCGCTGGGCGGGTGGATGCCGGCGAGCATGCGACCGAGCGTCGACTTGCCGGCGCCCGACGGGCCGACCACGGCCAGCCGCTCCCCGACCACGAGGTCGAGGTCGATGCCGTGCAGCACGTCGTGCCCCTCGCGGTAGGCGTACCGCACCGCGTCGGCGACGACGTGCTCGTCGGACGGCTGAGCCGAACCGGCCGTCCGGTCCGGGAGCACGTTCGCGACACCGAGGATGCGGGCGAGCGACGTCGCTCCGACCTGGATCTCGTCGAGCCAGAAGATGAGCTCCCAGATCGGGTGGATGATCTGCGTCGCGTAGAGCGCGATCGTCGTGACCGCACCGATCGTCGCGCCGCCCGTCGAGATGAGGTAGGCGCCCCACGCGAGCACGGCGACCACGGGCAGCAGGAAGGACGCGTCGATGCCCGGGAAGAGGATCGAGCGGAGCCAGAGCGTCCTCGACTCGGCCGCGAACGCCTCGCGGAGGTCGTCGTCGACGCGTGCCCGCCGGCGCGCGCCGAGGTTGAGCGCGTCGACCGTGCGAGCGCCCTCGACGCTCTCGGTGATCGTGCCGTTGAGCGTCGCGTACGCCGCCGACTCGCGCAGGTAGGCCGGAGCCGCGCGGCGCAGGTACCAGCGCGCGACCGGCAGCAGCAGCGGCAGTCCCGCAAGGAGCCCGAGTGCGACCAAGGGGCTCGTCAACGCGGCGGCGACCGCGGTGAGGGCGATCGTCGCGCCACTGACCAGCAGGCGCGGCACTCCGAACCGGACCGTGTACTGCACCCGGTCGATGTCGGTCGTGGTCCGCGCGATGAGGTCGCCCGTCCCGGCGCGCTCGACGATCGACAGCGGCAGCCGCGTGACCGTCGAGAGGAACTCCTCGCGCAGCTCGGCGAACACGGACTCCCCGAGCACCATGGCGGAGCGCTGGGCGTAGCGGATGAGGACGGTCTGCGCGAGGACCGCGACCACGAGGACCGCGACCGTCCGGTCGACGTACGACGACGTCGTGCCGACCGCGACGGAGTCGATGAGTCGACCGAGCAGCCACGGGCCGGCCAGGCCGGCGCAGGCTGCGGCGGCATGCAGCGCGACGACGACGGTCAGGGCGCCACGGTGGCGGCGCAGGAGCGTGCGGGTCTCGCGCCGCAGCGCGGGACCGTCAGCGACGGGCAGCTTCACGACCGGCCTCCTCTCGGGCGTCGTCGGCGCTGTCGGTCGGGCTCGTCGGCTCGTGGCCGCGGGACACGACCGCGCGGTAGGCCCGCCCGGCCGCGTCGGACGCCGCGAGCAGCTCGCGGTGGGTCCCGCGCGCCAGCACCCGGCCGTCCTCGATGAGCACGACCTCCTCGACGACGTCGAGCACGAGCGGGGAGGCGGTGACCAGGACGGTCGTCCGGCCGCGTCGGGCGTCGGCGAGCCGCCGCGCGATCCGCGCCTCGGTGTGGGCGTCGACGGCACTGGTCGGCTCGACGAGCACGAGCACCTCGGCCTCCGTCAGCAGCGCCCGGGCGAGCGCGACGCGCTGACGCTGCCCCCCGGAGAGCGATCGCCCCTTCTCCTCGACGGCGCCGGCGAGACCACCCGGGACCGAGTCGAGGACGTCTGCCGCGTCCGCGACGTGCATGGCCGCCAGAAGGTCGTGCTCCGTCGCCCGGCCGCGCACGTCGAGCTCCTCGGCGAGCACTCCCGAGAAGAGGTGCGGCGTCGACTCGGCGACGACGATGCGGTCGCGTACCTCGCGCAGGTGCAGCTCGCGCAGGAGCGCCGTTCCCCAGCGCACCTCGCCGAGCGACGCGTCGGCGTCGGCCCCGCTGCCTACGGGTGCCCGGAAGCGACCCAGCCGCGTGGCGAGCCG
>DASVMA010000257.1:0-21963 GCA_036384595.1 Cellulomonas sp.
AAGGAGTACCGATGAGCACCAGTGCACTCGCAGCAGTCGTGACCAAGCTGACCAGCCTCGGCCTCGCAGGCAAGGCAGTGGTCGGCGTCGTCGTCGCGACCGCTGCCGTCGGCGCCGTCGGCGTTGCCCAGGCCGCCACCCCCGCTCCCGTCGACTCGGTCACGGCACCGACGTCGTCGGCCAGCGCCTCGGCGACCGCGGAGCCGACGGCCGAGCCGACCACCGAGCCCACCGAGCACGCGACCGACGAGGCCAAGGACGCGGCGACGGCTGAGCCCACCGAGGACTCGACCGAGGCTCCGCACACGCGCCCGACCGACATGCCCACGGCCTCAGCATTCGGCCAGCGTGTCTCCGAGGACGCACGTGACGGCGGCGTCGACGGCCAGGAGATCTCGACCGAGGCCAAGGCCCGTGCCGACGTGCGCCACGACTCCACCGAGAACGACGCGGACGCCGACGACGCGACCGCCGCCGCCACGCCGGTCGCCGTCCCCACGCCGGTCGCCGTCCCCACCTCGGCGCCGTCGATGCACGTCGACGGCCAGAGCGCGACCACCGGTCGCCACTGAGAGTCTGGCCGGGCCGCTCCCCCCTGCCGGCCCGGCCGGCTGACGACGAAGCCCCGTGGTCTCCCCCGACCGCGGGGCTTCGTCATGCCCGGACCCGACCAGCCGCCTCGGACGGCACGTCGCCTGTGGGACTCTTGCGCTGCCGAGGACGAGGAGGGACACCATGCCTGAAGGTGAGATCGCGGAGCTGACCCGGTTGGTGCGGGAGTTCAGCACCGAGCGCGACTGGGAGCAGTTCCAGGACCCGAAGTCGCTGATCCTGGCCCTCGTCGGCGAGGTAGGCGAGCTCGCCGAGCTGTTCCAGTGGGTCCCCGCGGACGGCGCCGTCGAACGGTTCGCGGAGCCGTCCCGCCAGGCCCGCGCGGGCGAGGAGATGTCGGACGTCCTCATCTACCTGCTGCGACTCGCGGACGTCCTCGACGTGGACCTGTCGTCCGCCGCGCGCGCCAAGCTTGCCGCGTCGCACCGCCGGTTCGCGGCCGACGTCGTGCGCGGGGTCGCGCCCGAGAAGAGCTGAGTCCGGACGGCCCCGCGCACGGCTACCGCGTCAGCGGTCGATCGTGCCCATGTCGGCGTACCGCTCGCCCGCGGCAGCGCCGATCGGCAGGGCCGCGTCGAGAGCGGCCAGGTCCTCGGCGGTCAGGTCGACCGCGTCGGCCGCGACGTTCTCCTCGAGGTACGCGATCCGCTTGGTCCCCGGGATCGGGACGACGTCGGGCCCCTGCGCGAGGACCCACGCGAGCGCGAGCTGCCCAGGCGTGACGCCCTTGCGACCCGCGATGATCCGCACGGTCTCGACGAGCGCGAGGTTGGCGTCGAGCGCATGACCCGTGAACCGCGGGTTGCTGCGCCGGAAGTCGTCGGGCGCGAGCGCGTCCGACGACGTGATCGTGCCGGTCAGGAAGCCGCGGCCGAGCGGCGAGTACGGCACGAGCCCGATCCCGAGCGTGCGCAGCAGCGGCAGGATCTCCCCCTCGACGTCGCGGGTCCACAGGGAGTACTCGGTCTGGAGGGCCGTGATCGGGTGGACCGCGTGGGCGCGGCGGATGGTCTCGGGCGACGCCTCCGACAGCCCGAGGTGGCGGACCTTGCCGGCCGCGACGAGCTCGGCCATGGCGCCGACCGTCTCCTCGATCGGGACTGTCTTGTCGACGCGGTGCTGGTAGTAGAGGTCGATGTGGTCGACGCCGAGCCGCTGGAGGCTGGCGTCCGCGGCCCGGCGCACGTACTCGGGGCTGCCGTCGATGCGGCGCGTCCCGTCGGGGTCGACCACGTTGGCGAACTTGGTCGCGAGGACCACCTCGTCGCGGCGGTCGGCGATCGCGCGGCCGACGAGGCGCTCGTTGGTGAACGGCCCGTACATGTCGGCGGTGTCGAGGAGCGTCACGCCGAGGTCGAGCGCGCGGTGGATCGTCGCGATCGAGTCGGTCTCGGACGCGGCGTCGGTCGTGTAGAAGGCCGACATGCCCATGCAGCCGAGGCCCATCGCGGAGACGGCGAGGGCCGTCCCGTTCTCTGCGCTGCCGAGCGTGCGGGTGGAGAGGGTGCGTGGTGTGGTCATGTCTCGAGCGTGCTCCTTCGAGCGGGCTCGAAGTCAAGCGCTAGTGCGAGCTGACGCGACCCTCGTACAGCCCGATCTTGAACTCGATCGCCCCGAGGTTCTCCTGGACCTCCGCGAGCTGCGCGAGGACCCGCTCACGGTGGGCGTGCAGCAGCGCGAGCCGCTCCGCCTCGTTCCCGTCGCCGGCCCGGCACAGCTCGGCATACGCCCGGACCTCGCGGATCGGCATCCCCGTCCCGCGCAGCCGCGTGAGCATGACGATCCAGCCCAGGTCCTGCTCGGTGTACCGGCGATGGCCTGACGACGCCCGTTCGACGGGCTCGAGCATCAAGCCGTCACGCTCGTAGTAGCGCAGCGTGTGCGTCGTCAGGCCCGTGGCCAGGGCGGCGTCGGCGATGCTGAGCGCGTGCGGTGCGGTCGAGACGGACATGCAGTGAGCACCGCTCTTCGAGTGGGCTCGAAGTCAAGGCATGCCCGGCGGCTCGCCGGCACAGTCGCCGTCGGTCGCGTGAGAACCTGGCGCCCCCGTCCCGAGGAGCCCCGTGAACCCCGCCAGCCCCGACGCCCTCGTCGCCATCCAGCGCTTCGCCGTCACCCCCAGCCCAGCGGGTTGAACACCTACCCGATCTCCCACGTGCGCCACTGCGGTGGGCCGTCCGGCGTGACGTAGAGGTGCCTCACGACACCTCCGCTCGAGGCCAGGCACACCGCGACGAACCGCTCGTCCGCCGCGCGCTTCGTCGCGGCTCGGACGGCGTCGGCCGCGGTCAGCACCCCGTACGGCCCGAACTCGACCGCCGCGGGCTGCGAGAGGTAGGCATGCAGGTCAGGGGCATCGTCGGGCGTCGAGCGCCGGAGGGCGGGGGGGGCACCGTGCCAGCATGGCGCTGGGTAGGCAGGAGGTCCCGCGGTTTGCGCGGCACCGGTCCGGCACCTTGACACCTCTGTCACCGCGGGTTGACGACCGCCCGCAGCATCTCTTGCGTCTCCGCGTCGACCGAGTACAGCAACGTCCCCACGAGACCACGCGTGAGCAGCACCTTGTAGACGTTGCGCACGAGCCGGTCGTAGGTCGCGTCGTCCACGGTCGTCTTCGACCGGAAGTCCGGGTCCTTGCTGAACTGGCGGCGAGAGACCCAGGCCCCCGACCGCCACACGAGGTCCGGTCCGAGGATCACGCCGTTCCACGGGTACTCGAACCCCTGAGCTGTGTAGACGCAGCCAACCTGGCCGAAGCCAGCGGGGTCGGAGGCCCACAAGGACGACGCCGGCGCGCCACCGACCGACCGCTCGCTCTTGAGGTTCCACGGCCGGCTCCAGCCGTCGACGACGACGTCGTGCACGAGCGTCCCATCTGACCGCGGGTCACTCCACGGCCAGCAGTAGCCGGCCGTCATGCGCGCGCCGACGCCGGCAGCGAGCATCGCCGACAGTCGTCCTTCCATCGCATTCGGCGAGTCGACGACGTCCACGGCGAACGTCGACTCGTCCTCCCACCCGATGGGCCCGCCCACGTCGAGGCCGAGCAGCCGGTGCACCCAGTCCAGGTACGCGTCGCTTCCCCCGGCGCGATACTGGCCGCGCAGGTCGACCTGTTGGACGGGCAACCCGCGTGCAGCCGCGTGGGCCTTGATGTCAGCGACGGTGCCCATCTCGCCGGGACGCACGACTTGGTGCTCGTCGAGGAGGAACACCGGGACACGTGCGACGTCGAGCAGTTCCTCGATCTGCGGTCGCGCACGCTCGCGCAGGCCCTTCGGGGTGTACCGGTTCACCGACTTGGCGCGGATGCGGTGGGCCTCGTCGAGCACGAGGACCTCGATGCTGTTCGGGTCGGCGGTCATGAAGCTGTTGAAGTAGGTGAACAGGCTCTTGGTCCGCGTCGACCCCTTGCCCGCGACCTGCCGGAGGGTCTGAGTGAAGGCCTTCGAGCCGGTCGCGTGCAGCACGGTGCGGCCCTGGCGGGCGAGCTCACCGACGAGCGACAGCGCGATGACGCTCTTGCCCGATCCGGGCGAGCCGGTCACGACGACGACCGTCTTCAGGTCCGCCGCGCGAGCCCGGTCGACGGCGCGCATGACCAGCTCGTACGCGACGCGCTGCTCGTCGAGCAGGACGAACTGCTCGCGGTCCTGGATCTCCCGCGCCGCGAACGCGAGCAGCTGCTTCGAGGGTGCGATGGCGGATCCGAGGAAGCGGTCGGCCGCGGCCACCCCGGCAGCTGGGGACAACCGGGCACGCAGGAACTCCTGGAACTCGCCGCGTCGCTGGCCGGTGAACATGCGCGCCTCTGCTGCAGCGGGTTGCGTCCACAGGTCACGGACACCGCTGTCGGTCGCGTTGTGCAGGTACGCGACGCCCACCATCGAGTCGGGAGTGTCCGCGAGCGCCGACACGTAGTCACGGAAGTACCGCGCGTACTCGCCGACCTGGAGCGACGGGTGCAGCACCGGGCGATAGCGCGCCCCGTCGACGTCGACGAGCGTCGGGGAGTCCTCGAACTGGTGCGCGGTGCTCCACTGCTTGAGCTCGACCACGACGTACGACGGCTCGCCCGTGGTCGGGTGCTCGCCGGCGAGGAGGACGTCGGCCCGCTTGCTGCTGAGCGGGAGCCGTTGTTCGAGCAGCACCTCAACCCCGCCGAGGCCCGCATCACGCAGGTCGCGCGCAAGCACCGGCAGGCTGTGGCGCCACGACCGCGACTCCGACAGACCGGGGCGCCCGAGTCCTTGGTTCACCAGGAAGTCCCCGAGGATCTGCTCGACGGCCGTCGGCTGGGCGTCGACCATTGAGGCGAGCGAGTGTCCACTGATACGTACGGAGTCCACGACGACGTCCCCTGAGCAGCACGAATGATCGTGCGGAGGGGACATGTCCGCTGACGCGGAAGTCCGTCGGACCGCTGGGGGGAGCGTATCGGCCTGGGGAGGTGAGCCGTCCCCGCCGCGCGCCCATCAGAGCGTCAGGGCCCCAAGGCACCGATCGGCACCACGCTCACCCCGTCGGGCCGCCGGTACCCGAGACCTGACGGCGTGATGACCCCGAGGACCGACGGCTCGCCGACCCGGCTCGTGTCGACCCGGTCCCGGAAGCGCAGCAGCCCCGCGGCCGCGGTGTCGATCTGGCTCGCTCCCAGCTTGACCTCGAACGCACCCCAGCGACCGTCACCCGTCTCGACGATCACGTCGACCTCGAGCCCGGTGCTGTCCCGGTAGTGGGAGACCGTGCCGTCCGCGGCCTGGGCGTAGACACGCAGGTCACGGATGACGAGCGACTCGAAGAGGAGGCCGAAGAAGTTGAGGTCTGCGAGGAGCGTCTCGGGGGTCGCTCGCAGGGCGGCTGCGGCGAGCGACGGATCGACGAAGTGGCGCTTCGGAGACTTGCGGAGCGTCGCCGACGATCGAAGGTGCGTGGGCCAGGCAGGTTGGTCCTCCACGACCATGAGGCGTTCGAGCACGTCGAGATAGCCGCTCACCGTGTGGCGGGCGGGGTCCTCACCCTCGGATGCCGCATCTTTCGCAAGGGTGACGATCGACGCCTCCGTGGCGACGTTGCGGGCGATCGCCGCGATGACGCGCCCGACCTTGACGGGATCCCGACGCGGCCCGGCGACTCGGCCGACGTCGACCTGCTGGATGGTCGCGAGGTAGTCGCGGACCGCTCGCGACGCGTCGGACGGCCCGAGCGACTGGAGACCTGGCCATCCGCCGGTCAGGACTCGCTCGATCAGGACCGCCAGTGCGAGGTCGGGACCCGAGACGCGGATCGGTTCGTCGGCGAGCAGCGAGCGCAAGGAGGCAGCGCCGGACGAATGCCCGCTCTCGAGCAGCGACATGGGCCGCATCTTGATCCGGGCGAACCTGCCGGCGCCGGAGTGCCGCGCTGCGTCGTCGTCGGGCGTGGCCGAGCCTGTGAGGATGAACTGCCCGGCCTGCTGCCGGTCGTCGACCGCGCGGCGGACGTGGTTCCAGAGCGCGGGCTGGACCTGCCACTCGTCGAGCAGCTGCGGCGGCGCGCCGTCGAGCAGGAGGCTGGGGTCGACGGCGATGGCGGGCGGGACTCGCGGGTCGGTGTCGACACGCAGCTCACTCGCCGCGACCTGCCGTGCGGTGAGGGTCTTGCCGCACGCCTTGGGCCCTTCGATGACGATGGCGCCCGCGGAGGCAAGCGCGCGACGCAGCTCGGCATCGACGACGCGTGCGCGGTACTCCATGGCGGCTCCCTCGGTCCTGAGGCTCAACTACCAGATTGTAGACTCTAGAACGACCACTTTGGAGACACCAGAGCAACCAGATTGTCGACTCCAGAGCAACCACTTTGTGATCTGCGCACCGATCATCACCGTCGGCCTCGAGCTCGAGCTCGACCAGACCGGCCCAGGGCTGACGTCAGCTCCAGCGCCAGGATGCGATCATCGCCTCGACCGTCGGGCGCCAGGTGTCGTCGTCGGGTATGTGCATCCACTCGATCAGGTAGGGGTCGTCGCCGTGCTGCACGGCCCACTGGGTGATCGTGACGCCGGCGGTCATGACCAGGTCCTTGCGGACCGCCGCGCCCAGCGCGATGTGCTCGACCACGAGCTCGCCGACGACCTGGGAGTCCTCGGGGTGCCGTCGCTGCCAGTCAGTGAAGGCGTCAAGCGACCGAAAGGGGCCCTCGGCGGTCGCCCACGCGACGCCAACGGACGAGATCGCAGGCGGGCCCTCGAGCGGGATCGTGTAGATCGTCTCGCCTCCGACATGGCCCTCGACGGGCGCGTCGAGCGAGAACGCCGTCCCGTCATCGCCGCCGGCCACCACGTGCGCGGGCAGGTCGATCCCGGTCGGCGGGGCCAGAGTCTCGACCGCCAGCGGCGGGAGCGCGTCCGGCGGGCGGAAGACCCACGTGGCGGCGACGGCGAGGAGCGCAGTCCGCCCACGAGGGCGACGACGAGGCGGCGGCCGTGCACCCGACCATCCTGGCGATCGCCGGCCGTCGCGACGGGCAGGTCCGGTGCGGGTCACCCGATCGGCTGAACGGGTCGCCGCCGGCGCCACGTCACCTGAGCAGCACGAATGAGCGTGTCAGCCGCGGGAGGTGGGCTACCCCCGGGGGGTCACCCTTCCGGGTGCCACTCTGTCGGCCCGAGCACTGGAGTGGGCGCCGCAACTGCCCCGCCGCCCGGTGGCGCGCCCGGACCCCAGGGAGCGCCCACCCCCGGGGGCCAGCCAGGCTCCGGAACGACCCGCCGGGCCCACAGTCGAAACACCACGGACGGCACGGCCAGCACGAGCAGCAGCACCGCCTGCAGCCCCAGCGCAGACACCACCGGCGGTGCCCCGAGGCCGTCCGCCAGACCGATCACGACGCGGGCGACCAGGGCGGTCGCGACCACAGCCCCCACCGAGGACGCGACCACTCCCGCCCGGTTGCCGGGATCGAAGAGCCTGCGGGCCACCCAGACGAGAGCCGTCACCCACGAGATGACCGCGACGCAGAAGCCGACGAGCAGGCTGAGCAGGAAGTTGCCCAGACCGGCCCAGGCCTCGTCTGACGCGGTGTTCGCCGAGAGCACCGCGAGCAGCAGCCCACCGACAAGAATCCCAGCCAGGTAGGCGGCGACGACCGCGAGCAGTGGCCAGAGGATGAGCCGGCGGGGCCGGCGGCGGTCGTCCATCGATCTCCCTTCGTCCCGGTGATGGTGACAGGTCGCAGCTCCGCGCAGTGGCGCTTTCGGGCAGGTCACAGGTCTGAACGACCACTGTGGAGGCTTCAGAGGAACCAGATTGTGAACTCGCGCCGCACCAGACCGAAGGTCCCGCCCCACACGCGCGCCCACGTGGCTAGCCTGAGCCAAGGGTTCGTCTCCAATGAGGGAGCACCGCATGGGCACCGTATCGACGTCGAAGATCCGCAACGTCGCCCTGGTGGGCCACAGTGGCAGCGGCAAGACGACGCTGGCTGAGGCACTGCTGCTGCGCGCCGGGGCCATCTCCCGGGCAGGGCGTATCGAGGACGGGTCGACGGTGTGCGACTTCGAGCCTGAGGAGATCGCGCGCGGCATCTCCCTGTCGGTCGCCCTCGCGCCGTTCGAGTGGACGGCACCGGACGGTGAGACCTACAAGATCAACCTCCTGGACACGCCGGGGTACGCGGACTTCGTGGGCGGGGTCGACGCGGCGATGAGCGTCGCGGACCTCGTCGTCGTCGTCGTGAGCGCAGTCGACGGGCTCGAGGCAGGTGCCGAGATCGCGTGGGAGCAGGCGGCGGCCCTCGGGCTGCCGCGCATGGTGTTCGTCACCAAGGAGGACAAGCCGCGCGCGGACTTCCACCGCGTGCTCGAGCAGCTGCGCACGGCGTTCGGCGCCGGGATCATCCCGCTCGAGCTGCCGCTCGGTGAGCAGGACGCGTTCCACGGCGTCGCTGACGTGCTGTCCGAGCACGGACTGGCCTACACCCCGGACGGCCGCCACCACGACGAGCCGCTCCCCGCCGACGTCGCCGACGAGGAGCACCGCCTGCACGACGAAGTCGCCGAGGAGATCGTCTCGGGGGACGACGACCAGCTCGAGCGGTACCTGGCCGGCGACATGCCCGACGCGACCGAGCTCGAGCGCAGTCTTGCCCATGAGGTGCGCGACGGGCTGGCTTTCCCGGTGGTCGTCGGGTCCGCCGTGACGGGTGTCGGCGTCGACCGGCTCGCGGACTTCCTGTGCGAGCTCGGGCCGTCGCCCGCGGACCGCCCCCGGCACGTCGTGGTCGGCGGGCCCGACGACGGCCACAACCTCGACATCGACGTCGACCCGGCCGGTGAGCCGCTCGCGTACGTGTTCCGGACCGTCGCCGACCCGTTCGTCGGACAGCTGTCCCTCATCCAGGTCCTGTCCGGGACGCTCGCGGCCGAGGACCACCTGGTCAACACGACGACCGGCACGGACGAGCGTCTGCACGGACTGTTCCACCTCCGCGGCAAGGAGCACCTGCCGGCGGAGAAGGTCGTCGCAGGTGACCTCGCGGCCGTCCCGAAGCTCACCGCGAGTCCCACCGGCACAGCTCTCGCGCGCGGCACCACGCCGGTGCGCGTCGTCGGCCCGGCCCCGCGCCCGACGCCGTACGGGCTCGCGCTGCGCCCACTGACGCAGTCGGACGACGACAAGCTGTCCGGGGCGCTCGGCAAGCTCGTCGCGGAGGACCCGACCCTGCGCGTCGACCGGATCGGAGGCGTCGCCAACACCCACGGTCAGACGGTGCTGCGCGGCGCGGGCGACATCCACCTCGCGGTCGCGCTCGAACGGCTCGCGCGCAAGTTCGGTGTGAACGTCGCGACCGACGAGGTCCAGGTCGCGTACCGCGAGACGATCGCCGGGCCGGCGGACGCCGAGGGCAAGGTCAAGAAGCAGTCGGGCGGGCACGGGCAGTTCGCCGTCGCGCAGCTGCGCGTGACCCCGCTGCCGCGCGGCGCTGGGTTCGAGTTCGTGGACTCCGTCGTCGGCGGCTCGGTCCCGCGCAACTACATCCCGGCCGTCGAGCGCGGCGTCAGCGAGGCCATGGCGACCGGTGGGCTGCACGGGTACCCCGTCGTGGACGTGCGCGTCGAGCTGTACGACGGCAAGTACCACTCCGTCGACTCCTCCGACATGGCGTTCCGCACCGCGGCGGCTCACGGGCTCCGCGAGGCGCTCACCGCCGCTGGGACCGTCATCCTCGAGCCGGTCTCGGAGGTGACTGTCACGATGCCGGCCGCCTACCAGGGCGACGTTCTCGGTGACCTGTCCTCGCGGCGCGCACGGATCTTGGCGACCAGCGCGCTCGATGACGGCCGTCACGAGATCCGCGCCCTGGTCCCCGAGGCAGAGCTCGCGCACTACGTCCTCGACCTGCGCTCCCTGACCGGTGGGCGCGGTTCGTTCACCGCGGTCCACCACCACGACGACATCGTGCCGCCGCAGCTCGTCGAGCGGGTCACGACGGGGGGTGCGGTCGGCGGGGCGAAGGCTCACCGCTGACCACGAGCTGAGCGCGCCGGCTTCACCGAATCGCGAAGCAGTGCGCTGACTGGTCGACCTCGTCGGGGGGCGCGCGTTCGGCTCACTGCATCCCGGACGGCCAGCCGACGCGACCACAGGATGCGGTCCGGACACGGCCCCTGATCAGCTCGCCAACCCCACCGCGTCGTGGTGCGCCCCGACTGACGCGTGACATCCTTCCGCCGTCTCTCCCAGCCGCCCGCTCGCCCGAGTCGAGAAGTACTTTCCATGATAGAAAGTACTTGAAGGGAGTGTGTGACATGAGAGACGATAGCGAGAACGTCGCACAGCTCGAGTTGCTGCGCGCCCAGCGGGTGCAGCTGGCCAGCCGGCTGAAGACGCCATGGTGGTACACCGGGGCCACAGCCTTCGGGTGGGCTGTGGCCTTTGCCATGCCGCTCGGATCGCACTACCTCACCGGTGCGGGTATCGGGGGCAGCCTGCTGGCCATCGTGGCGTTGCTCCTGGCGCAGCGGGCCCTGGCCCGGATCAGCGGCGTGGATGTGGGCATGCGGACCTGGCAGTACCCATCGAGCCGCCCCTGGACGATCGCCATCGCCGTGGTGATTCTGACGGGTTCAGGGGCGGAAGCTCTCTTGCTCGATCGCGGGCTGGTCGGGACCGCCATCGTGGTTGGCCTGGTCGCCGCCCTCGCGGGAACGGGCTGCTGGCATGGGCATCTGCGGGGTATCCGCCGGGACCTGTCGACGGGCTGGGCAGCGATGTGACTGCTCAGGGGAAGCCGGCCGCGAGGCTGGATCCGGTCATTCACCCGATCACCCGGCTGTCGATCTGCGGCCTGCTCGCGAGCGGAGCGGACTGGGTCGAGTTTGCTGCCCTCCGCGATGCCGCGGGGATCAGTGACTCCGTGCTGTCGAAGCAGTCGCGTCTCCTGGAAGACGCCGGCTACGTCGACGTCAGGAAGGGGGCGGTCGGTCGCCGGCCCCGGACCTGGTTCCGGTTGACCCCCACCGGACGCGCAGCGTTCCAGGCTCACATCGCCTGGCTCCAGCAGGCCGCCTTGCTGAGCCCCCAGGACGCAGCCGATGACCGAACAGCACCAGCCCGCAGCGTCCACGCGACGCCCGACGGAGACGCGATGCGCGCCGAGCACGCCGAAACAGAACGCGAGGGCTACAGGTCCTTGCGGCGGTAGAGCACGGCCGCGAGCGCGACGAGTGCCACCATCAGCGCGAGCGACGTCACGACTGGCCAGAGGACGTCCGTCGCGGTGCCCGCGGCGAGCGCCGTCGCGTCGTTGCCGAGACCCGCGGGTGAGTACCGGGCGAGCGGCTTCCAGATGCCGGCGATCGACAGGAGCGCGTAGGTGCCGATCCCCGCGCCGGCAGCCCCCGCGTTGGACCCGATGACGGTCGACAGCAGCGTCATGACGGCGATGAACAGCTCCCCGAGCACGAGGCTCACGAGCGCCGACGACCACAGTGCGGAACCGGGCGCGGTGCCGAACGCGACCGCCGTGAGGCCCCACGTCAGGAGCGTCCCGACGACGAGGACGACGGCGAAGAACACCGCGTGGACCGCCGCCTTGACGACGACGAAGGCACGACGAGACACCGGCTTCGTGAGCACGAGGACGGCCGTGCCGCTCCGGCTCTCGGCGGACACGAGCCCGCCGTAGATGATGATCAGCGCGAACAGGGCGATCTGCGACAGGTTCTTGACCCACTGGGCGTAGGCGTCGAGGTAGGTCGGGGTGGGGATCTGGAAGCCGCCGAGCTGATCGGCGGCCAGCGCCCCGACGATCTCGGGGGTGAACCGCGCGAGCAGCGGACCTGTCAGCGCGAAGAACAGCAGGATGCCGGGCAGGACCCAGATGCGCCACGTGCGCAGGATCTCCATGGCCTCCTTGCGGGCGAACACGGCGGTCCCGCTCATCGCCGGTCACCTCCGACGAGCTCGACGAAGACCTCTTCGAGCCCCATCTCGCCCGCGTCCATCCGGATCAGCCTCAGGCCGCGAGCCGCGACCAGCGCCGGGATCTCGCGCTGCGCGGCGTCGACGTCGGTCACGGTGACCTCGATCGGTCCGGACGATCCGTTGCCGCTGTTCGACCCGTTCGACCCGTTCGACAGACGAGAGACGGCACCTGCCCAGGGCAGGCGCCCGATCTCCTCGGCGAGCTCGTCCGCGCCGTCGGCCACCTCGACGACGACCTTCTGGGCGCCGTACCGCGCCTTGAGCTCGTCGATGGGCGCGTGCGCGACGACGCGGCCGCGGTCGAGGATCGCGACGGTGTCGCAGACCCGTTCGACGTCGGCCAGGATGTGCGTCGAGAAGAAGACGGTCGTGCGGCCGCGCAGCGAGGCGATCATCTCCAGGACGTCCTTGCGGCCCATCGGGTCGAGCGCGCTGGTCGGCTCGTCGAGCAGCAGCAGCCGGGGCGCGTTGACGAGCGACTGCGCGACACCGAGCCGCTGCTTCATGCCGCGCGAGAACCCGCCGACCGTCGTCGTGACCCCCGTGAGCCCGGCCAGGTCGAGCAGCATCTCGACCCGGTTGTCGAGTACCTGGCGGCCGAGGCCGAACAGGCCGCCGGTGAACCGCAGCAGCTCGGGCGCCGTCATCCAGTCGTAGAAGCCGGGCACGTCGGGCAGGAACCCGATCTCGGCGCGGACCGCGTTGCCTGCGGTCGCGACGTCGTGCCCGAGGATCTCGACCGAACCGCTCGTGGGGCGCGCGAGGCCGGTCAGCAGACGCAGCGTCGTCGTCTTGCCGGCGCCGTTCGCGCCGAGGAACCCGAAGACCGAGCCCTCCGGGACGGTCAGGTCCATCGCGTCGAGCGCGTTCTTCTCGCCGTAGGTCTTGGTCAGTGCGGTCGTCTGGATCGCGGCGGTCATCGGGGATCGGTGTCGTCGCGCTTGCCGTAGAGGGCATCGGCGATGGTGTCGGTCGGAGCCGGGCGCGACGTGGGCGGGACGACGGCGGCCTCGGTCTTCACGCGGCCGACGACGAGGTACAGGATCGCGCCGAGGAGGTTGACCAGCAGGATCACCGCGAGCCAGATCCACTTGTTGCCCGAGACCACCCGGTCCGCGGGCCGGCGGTACAGGTCGATCAGGGCGATGACGTCGAGTGTGAGCTGGATGATGACGAGCACGACGAGCGCCGCCACCACCCCTCCCGGCAGGGTCGACAGGTCGGTGTTCATGCGACAGGTCCGTTCATCGAGTGGGTGGACAGGTCATGACGTCGTTCCGCGTTCCGCCCGACGCGGGACACCCCGACGAGCAGCGCGAACGGCAGTGCCGCGCTGGCGGCTCGGCCGGCCCACAGGGGCCAGACGCCGCTGCGGCCGCGGGCGGTGTGGACGGTCTGCGCGAGCACCGACAGGGCGGTCGTCGCGAGCAGCAGGCTCTCCGCCGAGGCCGCGACCCGGTCGAGCGCGGGACTCCGGCGCGCGTGGACGGCCGCGGCCATCGCCGTCGGGACGGCTGCGAGGGCGACCAGGCCGAGGACCGTGGACTCGCGCGACCCGTGCGCCGTCACGTCGCCCGACAGGCTCCACTTCGTCGGGACGGTCGCGGGGAGACGGCGCCAGGTCATCGCGGCGACGGTCCCGACCGCGGCGAGCACGGCGACGGGCGCCGCCAGGGTTGCTGCGACAGTGCGCGGTGGGACGGCACCGAAGGGCACGTCCTCGTCGTCGGGCTGGACGACGCCGGTACGCACGGCGAGCGCGCCGACGTTCACCGTCCACCCCACGCCCCACGACTTCGGCACGATCACGCGTCGGTCGAGAGGGTTCCACCACTGGCTCGCCTCGCGCGCCGAGCTGGGCGGGCGCAGGTCGTAGGGCACGCCGAGGAGCCGGCCGTGGGACGCGACGTGGCGGCGCGGCGGGCTGTCGTCGTGCGGGCTCGCGGCCGTGACCTCGGCGGCGAGGGCCTGGGGGGTGCCGAGCTCGGTGAGCACCCTGGTCACGTCGGCGACGGTCCCGGCGCTGCCGACGCGGTCGACCACGTGGGCGCGGAGATCGTCGACCGTGTCGTCGTCGACGCGCCGGCCCGACGCCAGGACGGCGACCCGGAAGCGCAGGAAGTACTGGTCGATCGCGGCCGAGACGTCGCTGCCGGTCATGACCTGCTCCCTCCGCGCAGAAGGCTGTCCATCGCGTCCCTCAGGTCCAGCCATGCCTTCGCCATGCTGCCGAACGCGTCGTCTCCGTCGACGGACAGCCGGTAGTACTTGCGCGGCGGCCCGGACGGCGACTCGCGCCACACCGAGGTGATGAGACCCGACTTCTTCAGCCGGGACAGGAGCGGGTAGGCCGTGCCGGCGCTGATCGCGAGGCCGGGGTAGGCGCCGAGCCGGTCGACGATCTCGGCTCCGTAGGCCTCGCCGTCGTGCAGGAGGGCGAGGATGGCGAGCTCGACGACGCCCTTGCGGAACTGGGACGGGATCGCCTCGTTGATGGCCATCCGCGCTCCCTTCATGTGCATCGCCTGCATCCTGGTATTGCAAGGTAGAGGGTAGTGCAAGACGGACCCGGGAGACAAGAGGGGTCGTCCTGGGCTGACTACGCGCCGGGGTCGTTCCGGCCGTCCGGCCGGATCCGCACGACCCCGGCGTCCAGGTCGACGTCGAACGGCGGCGCCTCGGACGGTCGTTGGACGATGGCCGTGCGCTGCCACTCGCGCTCACGCGTCACGTTGCTACGGCTCGGCTGGAACACGTCGATGAGCTCGCCGAGCATCCCCGACACCGCCGAGTCCGCACGGTCTCGCCGCGAGCTCCGATGGGAGGTGAGCTCCGCGATGCCGGCGACGACGAGAGTCGCGACCACGACGCCCACCACGAGGGTCATCACACCAGCGTACGAGCGTCGGACGTGGCCGCTACGGTCGGGGCATGTTCCTGCTCGACGACGGTGCGATCGTCCACAGCGCGAGCGACCTCACAGCCGCCGCGACCTGCGAGTACGCGGTTCTGCGGGTGCTCGACGCCAAGCTCGGACGGGCAGAGCCGCTCGAGCCCGCGGCCGACGCGATGCTCGCACGCGCGGCCGTGCTCGGCGGCGCCCACGAGCAGCGGGTGCTCCAGCAGTTCCGCGACGAGCTCGGACCGTGGGACCCCTCGGCGGGCACCGGCGTCGTCGAGATCGAACGGCCGGCGGGCCGGCTCGCGCGCGACCGGTTCGCGCTCGAGGCGGCACACCACGAGACCCTCGCCGCGCTGGGTGCGGGGGCGGACGTGGTCTACCAGGCCGGGTTCTTCGACGGGCGGTTCAGCGGGTGGGCTGACTTCCTCGTGCGGGACCGGACGGCCGCAGACGCGCCGTATTACGCTGTGTATGACGCCAAGCTCGCTCGGCACGCCAAGATCCCCGCGCTCCTCCAGCTCGCCGCGTACGGGGACCATCTGCGCGCCGACGGGGTCCGTGTGACTCCCGACGTGCACCTGATCCTCGGTGACCGCACCGTGACGAGCCACCGCCTCGACGACCTCGTGCCGGTCTACCGCGAGCGCGAGGACCGCCTGCTCTCTATCCTCGCGACCCACGTGGACGACGATGCCCCGGTCGTCTGGGGCGACGTGCGCTTCCGGGCATGCGGTCGCTGCGACGTGTGCTCCCCCGAGATCGAGCGGACCCGGGACGTGCTGCTGGTCGCGGGCCTGCGCTCGACGCAGCGGGCCAGGTTGCACGACGACGGGATCAGGACGATCGACGAGCTGGCCGCGAGCGCCGGGTCGGTCGCGGGGATCGGCGCCGCGACCCTGACGTCGCTGCGGGCGCAGGCGCGGCTGCAGGTGCGGCAGTCCCCGGCCGAGCCGGTCGTTGCAAGTGGGCCCACGCCAGACGGTCTGATCACTGAGCCGCCCGCTGGCGTGCCGGTCGCGGCCGCACCGCCGCAGGTCGAGTTCGAGCTGTTCGCGCCCGCCGTCGTCGGCACGCTGCCGCTTCCCGACGCCGGCGACATCTTCTTCGACTTCGAGGGCGACCCCCTGTGGGCCGAGCCGGACTCGACGGTGTGGGGTCTGGAGTACCTGTTCGGCGTCGTCGAGGAACCAGTCACGCCCGACGCGGCGCCGGTGTTCCGACCGTTCTGGGCCCACGACCGCGCCCAGGAGAAGCAGGCGCTCGTCGACTTCCTCGACTACGTCGGCGATCGCCTGGCTGTGCACCCTGACCTGCATATCTACCACTACGCGCCGTACGAGAAGACCGCGCTCCAGCGACTGGCCGGCCGGCACGGGGTCGGCGAGGCGGCAGTCGACGACCTCCTGCGGCGCGGCGTGCTCGTCGACCTGTACGCGACGGTCCGCGCGAGCCTGCGCACCGGGCAGCGCTCGTACTCGATCAAGAAGCTCGAGCCCCTCTACATGGACACCGCCCGCGACGAGGGCGGTGTCACGACGGCCGGAGACTCGATCGTCGAGTACGCGGACGCGTGCGCACTCCGGGACGCGGGCGACCTGGTCGGCTGGGAGAAGCGGCTCGAGCAGATCGCGGTCTACAACGAGTACGACTGCGTCTCCACGCTGCGACTGCGCGACTGGCTGCTCGCACGCGCCGCCGAGCACGGAGTGACGCCGCGGGCGACGGTTCCGCCCGACGCCTCGGGCGAGAGCGCGGGCGACGCCCGGGCCGACGGTGACCCGCTGGTCGACGAGCTACTCGCGTTCGCCGACCAGCGGTCGATCGGTGCGTCGGACGCATGACCGAGGACGCCGCGATCGAGGACCGAGCTGTTGAGGACCGTGGGCCCGGCGACCACGAGCGCCTCGGCCCGCAGGCGCCCGCCCCACTCGGCATGCCGGTCGCCGGGCGCACCCCGGACCAGCAGGCCGTCGCGATGCTCGCAGCGTGCTTGGGGTATCACCAGCGCGAGGAGAAGCCGTTCTGGTGGGCGCACTTCGACCGGCTCATCAGCGACCCCGACGAGTGGACCGACCGACGCAGCACGTTCGTCGCCGACTCCGTGAGCGTCATCGAGCCGTGGCACGTCCCCGCGGGCAAGAAGGCCGCGCGTCGCCTGCTGCGGATGGTCGGTCGGATCGAGCCCGGGAGCGACCTGCGCGCCGGCGCCCAGCCCGTCGCTCTCTACGACGCACCGCTGCCACCGGGGGCTCACACCAGCACACGCGGCGCGCGCGGCTGGACCGCGGGCATCACAGTGCTGGAGGTCGGGGTCGAGACCGACGACGGCGGGGCCGAGCCGCGCGCGCTCGGCACGACCGCGCGCACGCGCTCGCACGCGGGGGGCCCGCGCACCGCGCTCCGCGACGTCCTCATCGTCGCCGACCAGCCCGCGATGGCCCATGCCCGCCACAACTGCCTCCCGATGGCCCTCGCCCCGAGCGCACCGCCCCAGACCGGCGGCATCGCGCGCGTGATCCGGACGCTCGCCGAAGGGGTCGCTGCGGACCTGCCCGTGCTGCCCGACCAGCCCGCCCTGGACCTGCTGCGACGTGTCCCGCCCCGCACCCGGGGCGGCGCCCTCCCAGCGGTGGTCGAGGGGCCGCGCGGATACATCGACGCGATCACGGCGGCCGTGCTCGACCTCGACGGCTCGTACCTCGCGGTCCAGGGTCCGCCGGGGACGGGCAAGACGTACACCGGGGCCCGGGTCATCGCCGGGCTCGTCGCGCGCGGCTGGCACATCGGGGTCGTCGCCCAGTCGCACGCCGTCGTCGAGAACATGCTGACCGCGATCGCCCACGCAGGCGTACCCGCCACGCAGCTGGGCAAGAAGCCCAACGGCACGCCCGGCCCGGCAGCACCCTGGCGCAGCCTCGCTCCCGACTCCGCGTTCGGGCAGTTCTACGCTGCTCAGGCCGGCGGGTACGTCGTCGGCGGGACGGCCTGGGACTTCACCAGCACCAAGCGACTGCCGGGCGCTCAGCTCGACCTGCTCGTGATCGACGAGGCCGGGCAGTTCGCGCTGGCCGACACCGTCGCAGTGTCGGTCGCGGCACGGAACCTGCTGCTGCTCGGCGACCCGCAGCAGCTGCCGCAGGTCACGCAGGGCACCCACCCCGAACCCGTCGACCGCTCGGCGCTCGGGTGGCTCACCGACGGTCACGACACCCTGCCCGACGACCTCGGCTACTTCCTCGCGCGCAGCTGGCGGATGCACCCGGCACTGTGCGCCGCGGTCTCGCAGCTGTCCTACGACGGTCGGCTGACCAGCGTCGACGCCGCTGCGGAGCGATCGCTCGACGGGATCGACCCCGGGGTGCGCTGCGTGCGGGTCGAGCACACGGGCAACGCGGTGTCGTCGGTCGAGGAGGGAGACGCCGTCGTGCAGCGCGCGCGCGACCTCGTCGGGCGGCGCTGGATCGACCCGCACCGGCACTCCCCCGCCCTCGCGGTTGACCGGCCACTCGACCAGAGCGACGTGATGGTCGTCGCGGCCTACAACGCCCAGGTGTGGACGGTCCGCGTCGCCCTCGACGCCGCCGGGCTGCACGCGGTCCGCGTCGGGACGGTGGACAAGTTCCAGGGTCAGGAGGCGCCCGTCGTGCTCGTGTCGATGGCCGCCTCCTCACCCGACGACGTGCCGCGCGGCATGGAGTTCCTGCTCGACCGGAACCGGGTCAACGTCGCGGTGTCGCGCGCGCAGTGGTGCGCCGTCGTCGTGCGTTCCACAGCGCTCACCGACTACCTACCGACGACGCCCGACGGGCTCGAGCAGCTCGGGGCCTTCATCGGGCTGTGCGCGACAGGCACGCCTGCACGCTGATCGCAGGCTGGGCCTGCCGCCCTGACCGCTCAGACGCGCGGGACCGCGGCCCCCGCGAACGCGAGCGCGTCCGGGAGCACGCGGCGCCAGTAGCCGTCGGTGTGAGCGCCGGAGTCGAAGTGCGCGGCGACCGCCCGGGTCCCGTCGGCGAGCTTCCGCGCGGCCGCGACGAACGGGTCCTCGGTGCCGCACCACACCCCGAGTCTCGAGCCGTCGATCGCGTCGAGGTGACGCAGCGGTTCGTGCTCGGCCCAGTCGGCCTCGTCCACGAAGGCGTTGCGCACCGCCGCATCACCCCACGTGGGGAAGAGCGCGGGGCTGAGGGCGACGACAGCCGCGGGCGGGGTCGCAGCGCCCCGCGCCCAGAGCAGTGCTCCGAACGCCCCCATCGAGATCCCGAGAGCGCCGAGCACCGTGCCGAGCCCGGCCTCTGCGAGCCAGGCGGGGACCTCGTCGCGGAGCATGGCCTGAGGGTCGTCGGTGCCGACCGCGTGCCAGTAGCGGTCTCCTCCGTCGATGGCCGCGATCGCGAACGGTGCGGCGCCGGCCTGCACCGCCGCAGTCAGGAACTCGGGGAGCCCGAGGTCGACGAGCGTCTGCGCGTTCGCGCCGCGGCCGTGCAGCGCGAGCAGGACAGGCAGCCCGGCCGCATCGACCCCCGCGGGTGTCATGGTCGCGAGGCTCACCCGGGTGCCGCGGGCCGCGGACTCGACGGTGCGCGTTGTCACGGTGCCCGCCACCACGTCCGGGACCACGCCGTCGGGCCCGTCGAGGCCGAGGCGGCGGCGGATCCCGGCCGAGCCGGGGACGACGCCGGTCGCGACGCCCACAGCGCCGACGACTCCGGCGCCCACCAGGACGGCAGCTCCCGTCAGGACGGCGCGGCGACTGACCGGTGCACCTGCGGGCATGGCGCCCAGAGTAGGCGGGCCACCGTCGCGGCGGACGTCGTTCCGGCCGGGTGCCCGATGCGTGACGATTCGCCTGTGGTGCACCACCTTCGCGCGCTAGCGTGAAGGTGTGAAGCAGCGGCCGCTGTCCCAGGTCCTCGTCGGTCTCCTCATCGTCGCTGTCGGCGTGTGCGCGCTGCTCGTGCAGGTGGGCGCCGTCGACGTCGACCTCGGCAAGCTCATCGCGACGTGGTGGCCGCTGCTCATCGTGCTGGCCGGTGCGGCGGCGCTCGTCTCGGTGCCGCGCGCGTGGATCGGGCCCGTCACCGTCATCGCTGTCGGGGTGTTCCTGCAGCTCAGCACCCTCGGGGTCATCACGGTCGACCTGTGGTCGGTCCTCTGGCCGCTCGCGATCATCCTCTTCGGCATCACCGTGCTGACGGGCCTGGGCACGCGCGGGGCCGACGACAAGACCATCAACTCCGCCGTGATCTGGTGGGGGTCCGAGCGCCGCACGACGAGCCACGACTTCAGGGGCGGCAGCCTGAGCGCGATCATGGGCGGGATCAGCGCCGACCTGCGTGAGGCCGACATCGTCGACCGCGCCGAGATCTCGGTCTTCGTCTTCTGGGGCGGCGTCGACATCAAGGTCCCCCCGACCTGGCGCGTCCGGGTGGGTGGCCTGCCGCTGCTCGGCGGCTGGGAGGACAAGACGTCGCAGCAGCCGGGGCCCGACGCCCCCGAGCTCGTCGTCCACATCACCGCGATCATGGGCGGCGTCGACATCAAGAACTGACCGGCCACCCACACCCCCGCATCGGCCGGGGCTGGTGACCGACTCGCCGCCCCGGCTCCTGCTGTGTCAGCGGGGCCTGGCAGCCTCCGGGGGTGCCGAGCCCCGATCGCGACCCGTGGATCGCTCGCTGGTCGCAGCGACGACGCCCGGGACTCCCTCGCGCGCAGGGGTCGAGGCGCCGACGCGGCCGGACGCTCTGGTGGGTCGCCGTCCTGGTCGCAGCGGTCGGCGTGGGGCTCGGGCTCCCCGCGTGGACGCAGGCGGTCGACGCGGCTCGCTACCCCGTCTCCGCTGCCGACCTCGCGGCGGGACGGTCCGCGCTGAACGCCCTGCCCGTCAAGGGCCGCGCACCGACGACAGGCTACGACCGCAGCGCGTTCGGTCCGGCCTGGGCGGATGTCGACCGCAACGGCTGCGACACGCGCAACGACGTCCTCGCGCGGGACCTGACAGGTGCGACGTTCAAGCCCGGGACCCACGACTGCGTCGTCCTGGCCGGGACGCTCGACGACCCGTACAGCGGTGAGGTCCGGCAGTTCGTGCGCGGCGCGGGCAGCACGGCGGTGCAGATCGACCACGTCGTCGCCCTCGCCGACGCCTGGCAGACCGGCGCCCAGCAGTGGACCCCGCAGACCCGCGAGGCGTTCGCGAACGACCGGGCCAACCTGCTCGCGGTCGACGGTCCGCTCAACCAGGAGAAGGGCGCGGGCGACGCCGCGACGTGGCTGCCTCCCAACACCGGCTACCGCTGCGTCTACGTCCTGCGTCAGGTGCGTGTGAAGGCCGCCTACGGCCTGTGGGTCACGGCCGCCGAGCGCGACGCGATGCGGCGGCAGCTGGACCGGTGCGTCGTCGCGACGGCCAGGACGGCGTGACGCCCGGCGACACCGTCAGGTCGGGCGACACCGCCGGACCGGGCGCGGCTGCGTTGCTCGACGGCTCGCGGCCCTCAGCGACGTCGCGCTCAAAGACGTTCGGCGGTAGGCCCGGACCCGCACTGACACGCTCCACCACCATGGCATGTCCGGGTGACGGCTGGGCCGAGGTCAGATCGCGGTGACGAACCCGTCCGACGACACCTGCACACGGCCGGCGTCGACGGCAGTGCCGAGCGCCGCGAGCAGCCGCGTCCGGTTCGCCTCCGTCAGGCGTGCCCGGCCGAGCACCGCGAGCGTGGCGCGCAGCAGCTCAGCCTCGGCCACCCCGGCGGAGGCGCGGACGAGCGCAACCATGACGTTCGCGATCTCCCGCATCGGGACCTGCTCGAGCGCACGCGTCGTCCCGGGGGCAGCGCGGCGGTAACCGGTCCAGGTCGCGCGGTCGAGGCCACGGGGCCACGCGAAGCTCGCGGCGTCGACGGCTGCGACGTCTGGCCCCGTCGTCGCACCGTCGGCGAGGAGGTCTGACGGCACCTGCGCGGCGATCGCGGCAAC
>DASVMA010000258.1:0-17404 GCA_036384595.1 Cellulomonas sp.
CATCATCTCCCCGCGCGAGCGCGGCAAGTACATGGGCCTCATGGGTGCCGTCATGGGCGTCGCGATGATCGGCGGGCCGCTGCTCGGCGGGGTCATGACCGACGGTCCCGGCTGGCGCTGGAACTTCTTCGTCGGGGTGCCGTTCGCGGTCGCGGCCATCATCGTGCTGCAGCGCACCCTGCACCTGCCGGCCCTGCGCCGCCGCAGCGTGACCATCGACTACGCCGGCGCGCTGCTCATCTCGGCCGGCGTCACGACCCTGCTGCTCTGGGTGACGTTCGCGGGCTCCAAGTTCGACTGGGCCTCGTGGCAGACCGCCGTCATGGTCCTCGGTGCGCTCGCGCTGCTCACGTTCGCCGTGTGGGTCGAGTCGCGCGCCGCCGAGCCGATCATCCCCCTGCGGCTCTTCGGCAACCGGACGGTCGTCCTCGCGCTCGTCGCCAGCATCGCGGTCGGGGTGGCCCTGTTCGGCACCTCGGTGTTCCTCAGCCAGTACATGCAGGTCGCCCGCGGCAAGACCCCCACGATCTCGGGTCTCCTCATGATCCCGATGATCCTCGGACAGCTCATCTCCTCGACGCTCAGCGGCCGCATCGTCAGCCGCACCGGCCGCTACCGCACGCTCATGATCATCGGAGCCACCACGCTCGCGATCGGCCTCGGGCTCATGGGCACGATCCGCTACGACACGAGCTTCGCGCTGGTCGGCCTCTACATGTTCGTGCTCGGCATCGGCGTCGGTGCGCTCATGCAGAACCTCGTCCTCGCCGCCCAGAACACCCTGGACATCCAGGACATCGGCTCGGGCACCGCGACCGTCGCGTTCTTCCGGACCCTCGGCGGCGCCGTGGGCGTCTCCGCGCTGGGCGCCGTGCTCGGCTCACGCGTCACGACGCTCATGACCGCGGGCCTCACCAGGCTCGGCATCGACGTGTCCGCGCTCAGCGGTGGCACGGGCGCGATCCCGGACGTCTCGACCCTGCCCGGCCCCATCCGGACGGTCGTCGAGGCGTCCTACGGCCAGGCGGTCGCGGACCTGTTCCTCGTCGCCGTCCCGATCGCGCTCGTCGCGCTCGTCGCGGTCCTCTTCCTCAAGGAGGTCCCGCTCGGGCACCGCTCGGGCGTCGAGCTGCGCCTCGAGGTCGCGCAGGCGCTCGCGGACGACGACGCCGATGCCCCGCAGACCGCCTGAGCCCCGGGGCCGCACCGTGGACACCGACGTGACCCCGCGGCCAGGGACCGCCGAGCGCACAGACCCCGACGAGCGCACGGTCGACGGCCCGCTCGTGGGCGCCGGCCGGCCCGCAGGCATCGACCCGACGGACGACCCGTTCAGGGCCGTCGAGAGCGAGCTGGCTCTGCTGCTGCGGCGGTCGCACACGATGTCGCGGCAGCTCGCACGGAACGTGCACCCGGACCTCGAGCCCTCGGCGTCGCCGCTCCTGGCCCGCATCGCCAAGACCCCGGACGTCCGGGCCTCCGAGCTCGCCGTCCTCTTCGGGGTCGGGCGCGGCACCATGTCGCGCCAGCTGGCCCGGCTCGACGAGCTGGGGCTGATCGAGCGCCGCGCCGACCCCGACGACTCCCGCGGTCAGCTGATCCGGCTCACCGAGCTGGGCACCCGGCGGTCGGAGGACGTGCGCGCGGCCGGTCGGGCGTTCCTGCGCACGGCGCTACGAAGCTGGTCGGACGAGGATGCCGCGCTGCTCGCGGGGCAGCTCGCGCGGCTCAACCTCGACCTCGGCGTGCCGCCGGACCTGGACTGAACCGCGGGGCATCGGTTGGATCGCCGGTCGTGGGCAGCGCGGCCCGGTGCGGACCGACCCGCCGGTGCGTCGAGGGAGCCGTGGGCGCGGAGAGCGCGAGGTCAGCGCGCCCAGGTCGTGCGCTGGCGGGCGATCGCCGCGATGGCGTCGGCCCGGGCCGGCTCGAGCCGGGGCGGGAAGCGGCGGAAGACCCCGGGGATGTCGTGCCGGGCCACGACGAGCGCGTCCTCGGGCGGGGCGTCCGCGCGCATCTCGAGGATGCCCTGCAGGACGAGCACGGCGCGCACCGCGAGCTCGGACCCGACAGCCGAGCGCAGGACACCCTGGACCCGCGTCGCCTCGAGCCGCGCGTCCCGCAGGTACTGCACGGGGGTGCCGTCGACGTCGATCGTCCGGTCGTGGATGTGGATCACCGCACCGGGGTGGGCGTAGGACGTGATGCTGAAGATGCCGCCCGGCCCGATGAGCAGGTGCTCGACGACCGTGCCCTGCCGACCGATCGGGACGGCATGGACGACGTGCCAGCCCTCGTCGGTCAGCCGCTCGAGCCTGCTGCGCACCGAACCGCCGCGCTCGCCGGAGCGGACGTCGGCCGCGGACGCGGCCTCGTCGTCCAGGGCTGCCATGAGGGCGAGGTCGACCGTCGAGCCGAAGGGGATGACGAGCTCGGTGACGTCGGAGCGCAGGTACGCCTGCGCGGCACGACGCACACCTTCCTCGAGCACGGGCAGGTCGACGCTGACCTCGCCGGACTGGAGATCGACGACCCCGACGCGCTTGCCGCTCTCGGCCGTCACGTAGAGGCGGTCGGCGCCAAAACGGCGCCACCGCCTCACGATCAGGGTCTCCTCCACGTCTCCATTATCGGCACCTGCACTCTCGCCCTGAACCGATGTCGGCCGGTGCGACCCCATGTCGTCGCCACGGTGCGGCGTGTCGGCCGGGACGCGCCGGACATCCCGGGCACCGTCTGCTGGTGCTCAGGAGCCCGCGTGCAGGTGGGGCGCCCGGTCAGGACCCGGACGGCTCGAAGGTCAGGCTCACGGAGTTCATGCAGAACCGGTCGCCGGTCGGCGTCTGCGGTGCGTCGTCGAACACGTGGCCGAGGTGCGAGCCGCACCGGGCGCAGCGGACCTCGGTCCGGACCATGCCGAGCGTGCGGTCCTCGATGAGCTCGACACGGTCGCCCGCGAGCGGCGAGTAGAAGCTCGGCCACCCGCAGTGCGCGTCGAACTTCGTCTCGGAGCGGAACAGCTCGTTGCCGCACGCGCGACACCGGTACACGCCCTCGCGGTGCTCGTCGAGCAGCGCACCCGTGCCGGGCCGCTCCGTGCCGGCGAGCCGCAGGACCCGGAACTCCGCGGGGTCGAGCTCGACGCGCCACTGCGCCTCGTCCTTGGTGACCTCGTAGGTCCGGGCGTCGTCGTTCGTGGGGGTCATGGCGCTCTCCTTCACGGGGGTGGCGCAGCCGCGCAGCGCTGACGGCGCGGGCGCTCCAGGCACAACAGGCCGGTCCGGCGGAGCATTCCGCGGGACCGGCCTGGTGGTGCTGGGTGTGCGAGAACGGCGCTCAGCGAGCGCGACGACGACCCGCGTTCGAGCCCATCGGCAGCGCGACGGCGCCGTTCGACCGGCTCTGGCCGGTACCGGTCGTCGACGTGGAGCCCGAGGTCGACGTCGAGTGCACCGGTCGCGAGCCACCGGTGGGCGCCGACGACCGCGCCCCGGTCGAGGCGCCGCGCGTCCCGCCCGAGCCGTAGCTGCGCCCCTGCGACGAGCCGCCACCGGTCGAGCTGCTGCGGCCACGCCCGGCGCCGCGCCCACCCGCGGGGGCACCCGAACGGCCACGCGACCCACGCGTGTCGTCGCGGTTGTCGTTCTTCAGCAGCCCGTGCGCCTGGACCTGCGCGGCGGTCGGCACGACGTGCGCCGCGATCTCGCCAACGAGCTCGGCGACGACGCGCGACCCGGCGCGCACCGACTGCGGCTGGACCGTGATCTTCGCGAGGCGGGTCAGGGTGCGCACGTCGCCGGCCTGCTCAGGGAGCATGACCGTGACGACGTCGCCACCGTGGCCCGCGCGGGCGGTACGGCCCGAACGGTGCAGGTACGCCTTGTGCTCGGCCGGCGGGTCGACGTGCACGACGAGCTCGATGTCGTCGACGTGGATCCCGCGGGCGGCGATGTCGGTCGCGACGAGCACGCGGACGGCACCGGAGGTGAAGGCCTCGAGGTTGCGCTCACGCGCCGGCTGGCTCAGGTTGCCGTGCAGGTCGACCGCGGGGATGCCCGCCGCCGTGAGCTGCTTCGCGAGCTTCTTGGCCTGGTGCTTGGTGCGCGTGAAGAGCAGGCGGCGGCCGGTGCCGGACGCGAGCTCCTCGACGACCGCCCGCTTCGTCTCCGCGTCGGGGACGCCCAGGACGTGGTGCGTCATCTTCGCGACGGGGGACTCGGCGGTGTCGACCGAGTGCGTCAGGGGGTCGACCAGGTAACGGTGGACGATCTGGTCGACGCCGTTGTCCAGCGTCGCGGAGAACAGCATTCGCTGGCCGCGCTTCGGCGTCTTGTCCATGAGGCGCTTGACGCCGGGGAGGAACCCGAGGTCGGCCATGTGGTCGGCCTCGTCGAGGATCGTGATCTCGACGGAGTCCAGCGAGCAGAGGCCCTGCTTGATGAGGTCCTCGAGCCGTCCGGGGCAGGCGACGAGGATGTCGATGCCGCCGTTGAGCGCGCTGACCTGGCGGTTCTGGGAGACGCCACCGAAGATCGTCGTCGTGCTCAGGCGGAGCTGCTTCGCGAGCGGCTCGAGGGTCGCGGCGATCTGCGTGGCGAGCTCGCGGGTCGGGGCGAGGATCAGGCCGCGCGGGCGGGCCGGACGGCGCTTGACGGTCGAGGCCGACTCGGCGAGGCGGGCCACGAGCGGGAGCGAGAACGCGAGCGTCTTGCCGGAGCCGGTGCGGCCACGGCCGAGGACGTCGCGACCCGCGAGCGTGTCGGGGAGGGTCGCGGTCTGGATGGGGAACGGGTCGGTGATGCCCTGCTGCGTGAGCGTGCTCACGAGGACAGCGGGCACACCAAGGGACAAGAAATCAGACAAAGGAGTATCGCCTTTCCGGCGGTGGAAGGTCGGGGCTCGCGGCGGCTCTGCGGGACAAGTCCCACCGGTGCTCCACGACGTCGAACGCGCCAAGAAGTGCGCGTCAGTGCCTCCATTGTGCCTCATGGCACGAGATCGACCCCGCAGAGTGGTCAACATCACCCCAGAACGGCCGATGGGAGCGTGTGCACCGACGCCGGTCGGTGCCCTGACACCGGAGGGAAGACTGTGGCAGCGTCGGACAACCTGCTCGTCCTGGCCCCGTGGACCGCCGGCTTCTACTTCGGCGAGATCATCTCCGGGATCACCCGCGAGGCTGCCGCGGCCGGGCGCCGGGTGGTCGTCGCGCAGACCCTCGACGCGGGGCAGCAGACCGACCTGCACGTCGCCGCCCCCGACTTCTCGACCCGGATCGCGTGGGACCACGTCGCCGGGGCCGTCGCCGTCGCCGCCGCGACCCAGGGCCCCTACCTCCATGCGCTCCGACGGGCCGGCAAGGCCGTCGTGCTCGCGAGCAACGACATCGCCGGTTTCGACGCACCGGTCGCGATGCCCGACAACGACGGTGGGGCGCGGGCCGCCGTGCAGCACCTGCTCGAGCACGGGCACCGCCGTATCGGGTTCGTGGGCAACCTCACGCAGTCCGACATGCGCGAGCGCTACGTCGCCTACCACGACGCCCTCGTCGAGGCTGGTCTGGAGCCTCGACCTGAGGACTACTACGCCGCGTCGGACAACGTCGCCGACGGCGGGGAGCAGAGCGCTCTCGCGTTCCTCGACCGGAGCGAACGGCCGACGGCTGTGGTGGTCGCGACCGACGGCAACGCCCTCGGGTTCATGCGCGCGGTCATCGCGGCGGGGCTCGAGGTGCCCCGCGACGTCGCCGTCATCGGCTACGACGACCTCGAGGCCGGCGCGTTCGCCAGCCCGCCCCTCGCGAGCGTGAACCAGCGGTTCGACACGATCGGTGCGCTCGCGGCGCGGCTCCTGCTGGCCCAGATCCGCGGCGAGGAACCGAGCGCCGACACTCATGCGTCGCCGTCGCACGTCGTGCCGCGGGCATCGTGCGGGTGCCGCGGCCTCGACGACCGCGCGCCGGGCCTGTCGGGGTCGGTGGGCGACGACGCCCGAGAGATCCTGCGCGCCCGGCTCGAGGCGGCGATGACCACCGCCGTCAACGGCGCGTGCGTCCGGGCGTCCGTGGCAACGGCCGTCGCAGCGATCTCCGAGGTCACCGAGCACCTGCTCCGCACCGGCCACGACCACACCCCCGAGCGGCTCACCGAGGCGATCGTCCCGCTCGCGGGCCTGGCCACGCGGCCCGAGGTCCTCCAGGGCGTCGACACCGCCGTCCACCAGTACCTGCAGACCGTCGCCGAGCACCTCCCCGACGGGGCCCGCACGTCCCGCGCGGCGCTCGCCCAGGTCGGCGCGCACGCGTCCGGCGTCCTGTGGCACATGCAGACCACCTCCTACCTCGACCGGGTCGACGGGCTCGAGGCGGCCCTCGTCGAGGAGTACGACATCGGTCGGGCGCTGCTGCGCCACGGGACCGCCGACCCCCGTCGGCTCGACTGGCTCGCGAGCTCGCACGTGCGCACCGCTGTGCTCGCGCTGTGGCACGGCGACGAGCTCGTCATCGAGGGCGTCCGTGACGCCGACGGGATCCTCGGCGACATCGTCGGGACCGTCACGACCCCCGAGGCGTTCCCGCCGCTCGCCGTCGTCGAGTCGACCGACCCGAGCAGGCGCGAGGTCGTCTTCGTGGTCGCCGTGCGCGCCAACAACCACGACTGGGGGCTGCTCGCCGTCGTCGACACGATCAATGCGACCTCGATGCGGCAGACGTTCAGCCACTGGTCAGCCCTGCTGTGCGCGGCGTTCGAGCAGCAAGCCCTCGCCGCGACGCTGCGCACGAGCGAGGAGCGGTACGGCCTCCTCGCCCGCGCGATGAACGAGGGCCTGTGGGAGTGGGACGGCATCTCCGGTCGCTTCACGCTGTCCGAACGGTGCGTCGCGCTGCTCGGCATCGACCCCGAGTCCCCGGACCCCGGTGAGGACTGGACGGCCAGCGTCCACCCAGACGACGTCGGGCACGTCCGTGCGCAGTTCGCCCGCGTCGTGCGCGGCGAGCTGTCGCTCGTCGAGGTCGAGCACCGCTACCGCCCGCCGCTCACGACCGCGTACCGGTGGATGCTCGCGCGTGCCATGCCTGTGCACCGCGACGGCCTCGCGTCGCCGATGCTGCTGGGCTCGATCACCGACATCGACGACCGCAAGCAGCTCGAGGAGACCCTGCGGCACAACGCGCTCTACGACGCCGCGACCGGTCTGCCCAACCGTCGGATGTTCCTCGCCGAGCTGACCCGGAGCGTCGAACGCTGGGTCACGGACCGCACGCCGTTCGCCGTCGTGTTCCTCGACCTCGACCAGTTCAAGGTCGTCAACGACTCCCTCGGCCACCAGGTCGGTGACGAGCTGCTGCGGGAGGTCGCCGAGCGCCTGCGGGACGCGCTGCGCACCCACGACACGGCCGCCCGGTTCGGCGGCGACGAGTTCGCGGTGCTGCTCGACGCGATCGGACCCGACGACGTCCCGGCCGTGGTCCGGCGCATCCATGACGCCCTCGCGCGGCCGGTCGAGATCGACGGCCACGCGCTGTGGGTCACGGCGAGCATGGGCGTCGCGTCGTCGGCCGTCGACTACTCCTCCGCCGAGGACGTGCTGCGGGACGCCGACACCGCGATGTACCACGCCAAGGCCCACGAGCCCGGGACGCTGTCGTTCTTCGACGCCGCGATGCACGACCTCGCCGTGAGCCACGTGCACCTGCAGTCCGCGGTGCAGGAGGCGCTCGAGCGCAACCAGTTCGTCGTCCACTACCAGCCGATCGTCGACCTCGTCGCGGGCCGCGTCGACCGGTTCGAGGCGCTCGTCCGGTGGCTGCACCCCGAGCGCGGGCTGGTCGGACCCGACGAGTTCCTGCCGCTCATGCAGGAGACCGCCCTGATCGTGCGGCTCGGACGCTGGATCATCGGCGAGGTCTGCCGCCAGATCGCGGCCTGGCGCGACGTCCACGACGGTGTCGTCAATGTCAGCGTCAACGTGTCGGACCGCGAGTTCTGGCACCCCGGGCTCGTCGACCACGTCCGCGCGTGCCTCGCCGCGCACGACCTGAGCCCGGACACCCTCACGCTCGAGATCACCGAGGGCGTGATCATGCGCAAGCCCGAGCTCGCGCGCCACATCATGGACGACATGCACCGGGCCGGCCTGCGCCTGCACATCGACGACTTCGGCGCGGGCCACTCCTCGCTGCAGACCCTGCACCGCTACCCGGTCGAGGCCCTCAAGATCGACCGCGCGTTCATCACCGGGCTCACCGAGGGGACGACCAGCCTCGAGCTCGTGCGCGCGATCATCGCGATGGCTGACGCGCTGGGGCTCGAGGTGATCGCTGAAGGCATCGAGACGACCGAGCAGCTCGCGCAGCTGCGCGCGATCGGGTGCAGCGTCGGGCAGGGGTTCCTGTTCGACCGGGCCGTCAGCGGGGACCGGGCCGCGGAGCTCCTCGGCGGCTCGTTCGCGACCGACGAGGGCGACCCGTCGGACGACCTCGTGCTCGACAGCCTCTGGACGGCGACCTCGGCCGGCTAGGGACCTGCCGGCGGGCCGCCCCTACACGGCCCGGAGCCGCTCGCGGCGCTGGTCGCCCTGCGTGCGCAGCACGAAGCCGAACAGCGCGTCCGTCTGCCGCACGGTCATACCGATGAAACGGCAGCCGTAGTGCGTCCCCGTGCGTGACTCCTCGCCACGCACGACGATCGCGTCGATGACGAACGGCGCGTCGAGCTCCTCGAAACGGAACCGGATCAGGCTCCCCGCGGCGAGCTCGACGCGCGCGAGCATCCGCATGCCGTG
This sequence comes from Cellulomonas sp., assembly GCA_036384595.1. Taxonomy (GTDB): domain Bacteria; phylum Actinomycetota; class Actinomycetes; order Actinomycetales; family Cellulomonadaceae; genus Cellulomonas_A. The sequence goes on from DASVMA010000258.1 coordinate 8,785, forward strand.
CGCGCTCACGTCGAGCATCGTGAAGTCGATCCGCTTGCCGGTGGTGGTGGTCGGCTCGGTGACCGTCGCCGTCGTCGCCCCACCTGCGCCGCCATCGGTCCGGGCCTCGTCGCCGTCCGGCGCCGACACCGCGCCGTGCGGCACGACGGTGCCCCGGCACGGGATCGCGACGCGCACGCGCACCACCTCACGCTTCTGCAGCGTGGAGACCAGGCCCAGGTCCGCGACGTCGACCTGGTCGGCTGCGACCCGCGACACGAAGCCCGCGTAGAGGCACTCGCCACGGACCTCGTCGAGCACCCGGACCGTGACGTCGTCGCCGGGCGTCAGCCCGACCGCCAGCTCCGACGTCGCGACGGTGAGCAGGTCGCCGCCGAACTCCAGCACGAACCCGTCGACGACCACCTCACCGTCGACATGCACCGCGCAGAGAGCCAGGTCGTGCATCGTCGATCTTCGTCCGTCCAGGTTCCGTGGTCCGTCCGCAGCAGCGCGGAGTGACACCTTTGTCGACGTTATCGACCGCTTCGGCGAGTTCTGCGGACTTCGCGGGGTGAACTCCCCCGGGCCGAGCCCGGGTGCCACGCCGACTCGGCAGGACTCGCCCAAATCGTGCACCGCGCCCTACTGTCACCCTCAGGGCGCCACCGGGTCTCGCCCCCCGCCGTCAGTCACCGTGAGGTCCCGCTGTCGAAGGCACGCCGTCGCTGGTCGCTGACCCGGTACTTCGTGGCCGTCAGCGTCATCGGCATGCTCGCGCTCGGCGCCGCGCTGATCCTCACGATGTCGAACATCATGCAGAGCCAGGCCCAGCGCAGCAGCATCGCCTCGGCGCAGACCGTCAGTCGCTACGCGAGCACGGCCGTCCCGCCTGACGCCTTCACGCTCGGCGTGGTCGACCCCGCGCAGCATTCCGCCATCGATGCCTCCGTCGAGGGCTTCGCGGGTCGGCTCGTCGGGCTGCGGCTGTGGACCCGCGACGGCGACGTCCTGTACGACTCGCAGAACGCCGCGACCGGGTTCCCGGACGGCGAGCGACTCGACGCCGCCGTCGCCCAGGGCACCTCGGATGCGCGGCTCATCACCGACGTCGAGGGCGCTCGGGCGGGCGGGACCGAGCGCCAGGTTCTCGACGTCTACGTCCCCGTGCGCGATGCCGGGGTCATCGTGGGCGCTGCCGAGGTGATGCTCGACTACACGCCGACCGCCGACGCGCTGCACGCCGCGATCCGCACCGTCGCGCTCGTCGTCGCGGGCGGCCTGCTGGTGCTGTGGCTCGCGCTGTTCCGCACGGTGCTGACCTCGTCGCAGCGCCTCCACGCGTCGGCCCTCGACAACGCCCGCCTCGCCCTGCTCGACTCCCTGACGGGACTGCCGAACCGGCGCATGCTCGCCGACCGCATGCGACGCACGATCCTCGAGGCCAAGCTGGCCGGCACCCGCGTGGGCCTCGTCCTGCTCGACGTGGACCGTTTCAAGGACATCAACGACTCGCTCGGGCACGACCGCGGCGACGAGCTGCTCGAGCTGGTCGCGGACCGGTTGCGCGGAGCGCTGCGCGACAACGACATCGTGGCGCGGCTCGGCGGCGACGAGTTCGCGGTCCTCCTGCCCGACGTGCGCTCGATCGAGAACGCCGAACGGCTCGGGCACCGGGTCAGGTCGGTGTTCGCGGCCCCGTTCCTCCTGGGTGACCTGCCTCTGCACGTCGAGACCTCGATCGGCGTGGCCTGCCTGCCCGACCATGCCGACGACGCCTCGGACCTCATGCGCAAGGCCGACGTCGCGATGTACACCGCCAAGACGCACCGGCTCGGTGTGGCGGTGTACTCCCCCGACGAGGACGACTCGTCCCCCGCCCGGCTCGTCCTGCTGGGCGACCTGCACCGCGCGCTGGCGGTCGGTGGCGAGCTCGAGCTCCACTACCAGCCCAAGGTCGACCTGCGCTCCCGCCGGACCGTCGGCTTCGAGGCGCTCATGCGGTGGCGGCACCCGACCCGGGGCCTGCTGCCCCCCGACCTCTTCATCCCGCTCGCCGAGCAGTCGGGCCTCATCCACGACCTCACCCGCTTCGCGCTGACCACGGCCGTCGCCCAGCTCGCGGCATGGCGCGACGCCGGCCGGAACGTCCCCGTCGCGGTGAACCTCTCGGCGCACGACGTCGCGTCACCGACGGTCGTCGAGCTCATCGAGCACCTCCTCGACGAGTACGACGTGCCCGCCGCGCTGCTCGAGGTCGAGATCACCGAGACCGCGCTCGTCGCAGACCGCTCGCGCGTCGTGCCGGTCCTCGAGCGGCTCAGCGCGATCGGTGTCCGCGTCGCGATCGACGACTTCGGCACCGGCAACACGTCGATCTCCCAGCTCCTCGACCTGCCGGTCGACCTGCTCAAGATCGACCGCATGTTCGTCACCGACCTCGCAGCCGACAAGCGCGACGGCTCCGAGCTCGTGGTCAAGGCCATGGTCGACCTCGCGCACTCCTTCGGCCTGCACGTCGTCGCGGAGGGCGTCGAGGACGCCGCCACCGCGGACCTCCTACGCGAGCTCGACGTCGACCACGCCCAGGGCTTCCTGTTCGCTGCCGCGTTGCCGCCCGACGACCTCCCGCCCCTCGACGGTCCGTCCGAGCAGTGGGCCCACCGGGTCCGGCGCGCCCAGCCGAACGCAACCGTCGGCGGCGACGGCGGCGTGTAGCCGCTGCTGCCTGCGGCATGATGGTTCAATCGGACGAATGCCCGATCCGGCCTCAAGCCCGGACGGCAAACCGCCGATACTGCCCCTAGTCGACCGCTCTCGAGGGACCTTGATGGACGAGCTCTTGCAGGAGATGATCGCCCCCGCACCGTCGCGCAGCGACAAGGCGCGGCGTCGGCGGCTCGTCTCGACGTTCGCCATCGTCGCCCTCGCGGTCGTGGGCGTCACGGCCCTGACGACGTCGGCGCTGTTCACGGACAACGAGGAGATCGTGGGCGGGGCGATCACGACCGGCACCGTCGACCTGTCGACGAGCGGGAAGCTGGACTTCGGCCTCCCGGCGACGAACCTCGCACCCGGTGACGCCGCGTTCGCGACTGTCGACGTGACGAACTCCGGCTCGCTGGCCTACCGCTATGCGGTCCAGTACCAGGCGACCGACGTCCCGGTGCCGCCCGCCACCGCGCCGACCGCGTCCCTGTCCTCGCAGCTGATGCTGAAGTCGTACGTGCTGGGGACGGGCGGTGTCGCCACGTGCGACCACGCGGGTACCGATGCGGCGACCCCGCTCGCGGCCGCAGGACCCTCGCTCGTGACCTCGGGCCTGACGACGTTCATCGGCAACGCATCCCAGGGTGCCCAGGCCGGCGACCAGACGCTCGCGGCGACCGCCGTGCAGACGCTCTGCTTCCGTGTCGACCTGCCGACCGCCACGACCAACGAGTTCCAGAACACCTCGACGAAGATCACGCTCCGCTTCGACGCCGAGCAGACGGTCAACAACCCCTGATCGGCGGCGCGCACACTAGATCCTGATGACCAGGATCCGCAGTGCTCTGCACCGCGTTCCGACCGAGCGTCGGGCCGCCCCGACGCGCGTCCGACGCCAGCCCCGACCGCGCGTACCCCTGTGGCGGCGCGTCGTCACAGTGACGCTGTGGACGGTCGTCGTCGTGTTCGGCCTCGCCTACGCGACCTCGCTCGCGGTGCCGCTCTGGTTCCAGGTCCACGGGCAGCGGCTCCTGATCGTGACCTCCGGGTCGATGTCGGGGACCGAGTCCGGTGGGTTCAACGCGGGCGACGCCGTGGTCATGCGGAAGATCACCGACGCGTCCCAGCTCAAGGTGGGTCAGGTCGTGTCGTTCGTGCCGCCCGGGTCGGACCACCTGGTGACGCACCGCATCGTGTCGTTGCACCAGCTGCCCGTGATGCAGCAGGACCCGACGACGGGCCGCATGGTCGAGACGCTCGACCCCGCCACCGGCAAGGCCCTGAAGAAGCCGTACATCATCACGCAGGGCGACGCGAACTCGGCCCCCGACCCCGACGCGACCCCCTTGACGCGTGTCCGCGGCGTCGTCCTGACCGTCTACCACGAGTGGGGCTGGGTGCTGCAGTGGGCCCGGTCCGCCGACGGCCGGTTCGTGATGCTCGCTCCCCCGCTGCTGGCGCTCATCGTCATGGAGGTCCTCTCGCTCGTGGAGGCGCGGCGCGCGAGCCCCGACCAGCCCCGCGAGCGGCACCCGAACGAGGTGGCGGTCGATGACCTCCTCCTCGACTGACCCCCGGGTGATCGACGAGCGGGCCCGGTCGCGGGCCCGGCTCGGTCGCCTCGTCGCCGCCCTCGTGCTGGGACTGGCGGCGCTGACCGGAGCGGCCCTCGAGTCGACGTCGTCGTTGCTGACGGACCAGGTCTCCGTCGACCTCGGAGTGACGACCGCCCCGGACTTCACCCCGACGGCCACCGCCACCCCCACCGTGACGCCGACGCCGTAGGGCGTGGCCCGAGCCGACCCACCGACCCCGCGGCTACTGTGCGGAGCATGCGCTCCGACGACTCGACCTCACCCGAGCGAACCGCACCGGGCGGACCCGCGGCGGGCGACGGCCTCGGCGTGTCGGCGCGGACGCGACTCGTCACCGCGCTGGTCGTCGGGCTGGCCGCCGGACTGGCGTTCGCAGGCATCGCGACGTGGCGGGTCGGGCTCCTCGCAGGCTGGATGGCCGCCGCCGCAAGCTTCGACATCTGGATGTGGGCGACGATCGGCCGCATGGACGCCGAGTCCACCCGGGCGCACGCCGGACGCGAGGACTCCGGGCGGGCCCTCACGGACGCGTCGATCCTCGTCGCGGCCGTCGCGAGTCTCGGTGCGGTCACCCTGCTGCTGCTCGGTGACTCCTCGATGGTCGGCGGCAAGCTCGCCGAAGCCGCGGTCAGCGTGGTCAGCGTGGTGCTGGCCTGGACCACCGTGCACACGATGTACACGACCCGCTACGCGCGCATGTACTACGCCGGGGAGGTCGGCGGGATCGACTTCAACGGGACGGAACCTCCCCGGTACACCGACTTCGCCTACCTGTCGTTCACTGTCGGCATGACCTACCAGGTGTCGGACACCAACCTGCGCAGCAGCGAGATCCGCGCGACGGCGCTCCGGCAGGGTCTGCTCTCCTTCGTGTTCGGGACGGGGATCATCGCGTCGGTGATCAACCTCGTCGTCGGCCTCGGCAAGTAGCCCTCGGTCCGCCGACGCCGGCACGGGAACGGGAACGGCCCCGCCTGCCCGGTTCGGGCTGACGGGGCCGCTCGTGCCCGACGGTCGGGTGTGGTGACCAGTCAGTCGATCGTGGCGCTCAGATGTACAGCGGGGTCAGCGCCACGTAGTCGTCGATCGAGCCGTCCCGCATGCAGACCTCGATGATCTGGCGGCCCAGCGGGTCCAGGTCGTCGGTCAGGAACTGCGCGAGCTCGCTCTTGAAGAAGTCGCTGATGATCTTGGCGCCGGCGTCGTACGCCTCCTCGCCGACCTGCGACTGCTGGTCGGGCCGGAGGAACGTCGGCCGGATGAGCTGGCCGTCGATCTTCATCTCCTTGAGCGTGTAGCCGAAGAGGCTGCACCGCGACGCCACCAGCTCGTCGGCACGGATCCGCCCACCGCCGCGCCGCGCGAGGTACTCCCGGGTCAGCCACTCGGCCGCGAACCCGACCTTGTAGGCACCGATGTGCTGGTTCGGGGTCAGGACATAGCGCGTGCGGTAGGAGTCCACGAGCTGCTGGAGCAGCAGGTTCGCGGCGGCGACCTTGGTGCCGGTCGAGAAGGGCCAGTACGAGCCGACCCCCTCGGCGACCATGCCGCCGTGGGACAGCTTGTCCGTCGCAGCCTTGCTCTCGCCGATCGACGGGTTCTTGTCGCCGCGCGGGGCGATCAGACGCCACAGCCACGCGAGCGACGGCGGCACGATGTGCATCATCCCCATGATCCCGTAGGTCGGGTCGTGGCGTGTGCACGCCGGCATCCGGGCGCCGAACGTGCGGACGTCGATCGCCTCGGGCTCGTTGATGACCCCGTGGATGAGGCGACGCGGCACCACGACGCGCGGGTTCGGGCACGGCTTGCCGTTGGAGTCCATGATGTGTTCCCACGGCAGGCACGTCGCGTCGGGGACGCCCTCGATGTTGAAGAACACGAGCGGCTCGTCCGGGTGGATGCAGACGCGCTCGAAGTTCGCGTCCTCGCCGTACAGCTTGAGGTTGTCGACGCGCACGAACCAGCCGTCCTCGGCGTCGGCCACGACGAGCTTGCCGTCGCCGCGCTGCAGGTCCTTGTGGCACAGGGTCATGTCGTCGGTGATGGGCGCGAGCGCGCTCGTCTCGCCGAGGGTGATGACGTACGGCTCGTCGGTGACGACGTTCGTGCCGAGCAGGATCCGGCCGTCCTCCTGACGGCGGATCTCCTGGCACATCTCCGACTTGCCGCCGCCGGACGCACCCTCGTGCATGATGACGGTCTCGTTCTCGTACGGCGTCGTCACGCGGACCGAGGACGCGTGGGCCGTGACCCAGCCTTCCTGCTCGCCGATGTCGAGCAGCACCGAGAACACGCCCTTCTTGGCGCTCGGTCCCGGGTACAGGTTGTACGCGAAGACCTCGTGCAGCGTGGTCGAGCGGTCGTGGACGACGACCTGGCGGCCACCGAACTGGGTGTGCCGGAACGGCGGCGCGACGTAGATGATCGAGCGCGGGGTGAAGTCGCCGATCTGGTCGAACGTGACCCAGCCCTGCAGGTCGACGAGCGTGAGCGCGAAGAACGCGGCGTTGACGGGACAGATCGCGAGCGACGGGTACCCGTGCGTGAGCCCACCGGCCATGAACGGCACGACGACGAGCTCCTGGCCCGCCAGCCAGTCGAGCGTGTCCTGCTTCACGGGTGCGAACTCGGAGCCGAACACGTCGCGGTACCGCGGCTTGTCCGTCGGGAGGTCGTCGGCGATGCGCATGCAGTCCGGGTCACGCCGGCGCATGTAGTCCTCGGGGTAGTTCACCGCGATGCCGTTCTTGCACCGCACGACCGTCGCCTCGGTCACCGGGGCACCGTCGACGTCGTAGTCGACGGAGAAGATCGGGCCGCCCTCAGGCCCGAGGCACAGCTGGTAGAGCTCGGCACGGGAGGACGGGACGATGACGTTCGGGCAGGCGTCGAGTGCAGCCTGCACGTCGACCGGAAGCGTCACGTTGGCAGGCAGGGTCAGTCTGGACACAGTCTGGCTCACGGCTTCTCCTTCGTCGGACCACCTGATCGAGTCGGCCACGGTGGGCCGGGCCCCCGGATCGGACCTCAGCTCGGGGGCAGTTGCGCCGTACTCTTTGCCGGGAGATTACGACTCGATGGCCAAGGCCGTCTGGGACCTTTGGGTGAATCCGCCCGTGACCAGGGCGAGCCTCCAGGGCGCGTCTCACCATGCGGTATAGGCGGCGTCCCGTACACTCAGTGCAGGTCGTCCTCCCGCCAGTCGGGTCGAAAGACACTGATCGTCCGCGCCGGAATCGCGGACCTCTCCGGTGAGCTCCGCCGATCGTGGGTCATCCCGACGGCTCAGCAGCACCGCGACCGCCTGGACCATCCCGATGACTGCGTACCGCAAAGCTCCACCCGCGGGGCCGACGACATCGCGACGGACACGGTGCCACCGAGGACACGTACAGCTTCGATGCGAACGGCAACGGTGCCGGTCGGATCGCCCGCAACACCTGACGAGCAAAGGATCGACCGATGACCCTCTTCACCTCCCGCCCAGGTGCCAGCCGCACCCGCGCGGCCGTCGTGCCCGCCGCGACGCTCGTCGCCATGACGTCGGTCGGCCTCCTCGTCGCGCTCGCGGGCTCAGCCCAGGCCGCGACCGCCGCCCCGCCGCTCGGGACCGCCGACAGCTTCGCGGTGCTCGGTCAGTCCGCCGTCACCAACACCGGCCCGACGACCCTCAGCGGCGACCTCGGGTCGTACCCGACCACGACGATCACCGGAACCGGGTCGATCGTCTTCGCCAGTGGTGTCAACCACGCGGGCGACGCGGTGACGCAGGGCGCCCAGACGGACCTCACGACGGCCTACAACGCCGCTGCGGGCGCCGGACCGACCTCGCCGATCACGGCCGACCTCGCCGGGATGACCCTGATCCCCGGGGTCTACACCTCGACCTCGTCGATGGGTCTGTCGGGTGAGGTCACGCTCGATGCCGGCGGCGACCCCGCAGCCGTCTTCATCTTCCAGGCCGCGTCGACGCTGACGACCGCACCGGGGAGCCGCGTCACGCTCACCGGTGGCGCGCAGGCGTGCAACGTGTTCTGGCAGGTCGGCAGCTCGGCGACCATCGACACCGGCTCGGTCTTCCGCGGCACGGTGCTCGCCATGACCTCCATCACGGCCAACACCGGCGCGACGATCGAGGGCCGGCTGCTCGCCCGCGGTGGCGCTGTCACCCTGGACACGAACACGGTCACGCGGCCGACCTGCGCGACGGTCCCCACTGCTGACGCGACAGTCGCCGCGGCGGCCCCCCAGGTCACGGCCGTCCCGACCGGCGCCGTGAGCACCGGTGACGGCAGCACGGCCACCGGCGGACCGACGAGCGGTGCCGGCTACCT
>DASVMA010000259.1:0-2561 GCA_036384595.1 Cellulomonas sp.
CGGCGAGCGGGTGCGCGTGGGGACGGCCGGGACGCTCTCGGAGATCCTGTTCGGCCCGGGGCGGACGGCCGACGGCACGCTCAACCTCATCGGGGCCCTGCGCCGGGCCATGGCCACGACCGGCTACTCGGACCTCAAGGAGTTCCAGCGCGTCGAGGTCGTCGTCTCGCCGTACCAGCCGGTGAACCGCCCCGTCTGACGCGTCCGCCGGGCGAGAGCCCGGATCCTCCGCACGACCGCCGCCCCGCCCTCCAGCAGGCATGACCGCTGGAGGGCGGGGCGTTCGTCTGTCCGGGTCGGGTTCGCTGACCTGCATAGATGTCCGTTCGAAGGTTTGTTTACCCCCGAGTCTGTCCGAATGAGTTGACATCGGTCGTGATATGCGTCACCGTTTTCGTAGCGGGCGCCGGTGTGGGCGCCCACGACACAGACGACGGAGTTGATGTGTTCGCAACCGAGCGGTACCAGCAGATCCTGGAACGCGCCCGTGCCGATGGTCGTGTCGATGTCAGTGCCCTGGCCCACGAGCTCGAGGTCACGCCGGAGACTGTCCGGCGCGACCTGTCGACGCTCGAGCGTCACGGCCTCGTGCACCGCGTCCACGGGGGCGCGATCCCGGTCGAGCGCCTCGGCTTCGAGCCCGGGCTCGCCGATCGTGAGGGTCTGCTCTCGGTCGAGAAGGAGCTCATCGCGAAGGCCGCGCTCGACGAGCTGCCGGACGGCGGCTCGATCGTCCTCGACGCCGGCACCAGGACGGTCCGGCTCGCCGAGATGCTGCCGACCGACCGCGAGCTGACCGTCGTCACGCACGCGCTCCCCGTCGCGATCGTGCTCGCGACCCGGCCGGGCATCGCGCTGCACCTCGTCGGTGGCAGCGTGCGCGGGCGGACGCTCGCCGCCGTCGGCTCGTGGGCGCTGCGCGACCTCGCGGAGATCCAGGCGGACGTCGTCTTCCTGGGCACGAACGGACTGACGGTCAAGCACGGGCTCACGACACCCGACCTCGCGGAGGCCGCGGTCAAGCGCGCGCTCGTCTCCGCGGCCCGGCGTGTCGTCGTCCTCGCCGACCACACGAAGATGGGCCGGGCCGACTTCGCGTTCTTCGCCCCGCTCTCTGACGTCGACACGGTGATCACCGACACCGGGGTGGCGCCCGAGCTCGTCGAGGAGATCGAGGCGGCCGGGCCGAGGGTGGTGCGCGCATGATCGTCACGCTCACCCCGAACCCGAGCCTCGACCGTGCGCTCGATCTCGATCGCCTCGTCCTGGGCGAGGTGAACCGGGCCGATGCCGTGCACGTCCACCCCGGCGGCAAGGGGATCAACGTCTCCCGTGCGCTCGTCGCGCAGGGCATCGCCTCGCTCGCGGTCCTGCCGGTCGGTGGCGTGTCGGGCGAGCAGCTGGTCACCCTGCTGACCGAGCAGGGCGTCCGGACGCTGCCGGTCCCGGTGGTCGGCCCGACCCGGACCAACGTCACCGTCGTCGAGCACGCGGGGGCGACGACCAAGATCAATGCTCCCGGAACACCCCTGGGTCTCGAGGAGATCGACGCGCTGCTGGCAGCCGTCGAGGAGCAGCTGGCGGGACGGCCGCGTTGGCTCGTCGCGGCCGGCAGCCTGCCTCCCGGCACGGGCGACACGTTCTTCGTCCGGGTTGCCCAGCTCGCCGACCGGTACGGCGTGCCCCTCGCGCTCGACACCTCCGGTGCGCCGCTCGCGCGTGCTGTCCGCGCCGGGGGCCTGGGCGTCGTCAAGCCCAACGACGAGGAGCTCGCCGAGCTCGTCGTCGGCGAGCTCACGACCGTGGGCCACGTCGTCGAGGCGGCGCGCGAGGTGATCGCGGCCGGCAACGGTGACGTCCTCGTGAGCCTCGGTGCGCACGGTGCACTTCTCGTGACCGTCGCCGGGACCTGGTGGGCCGGCGGCCCGCCCCTGGCGGCAGTGTCGACGGTCGGCGCGGGAGACACGACCCTCGCCGGGTACCTCGCTGCCGACGGGTCGCCCGCCGATCGCCTCCGCACCGCCGTCGCCTGGGGCCGCGCTGCCGTCCAGCTGCCCGGCAGCGCCGTGCCCTCACCCGCAGACATCGATGCCGGAACAGTCCGAGTCATCGACACGCCCGATCCGCATCTCACACTGAAGGAGCTGTGACATGACCACCCCCCTCATCACCGCCGACCTCGTCGCCGTCGACGTCGTCGCCCTAGACCGTGACGAGGTGACTCGTCGGCTCATCGATCTGCTAGTCGCTGCCGGCCGGGTGACGGACGCCGACGGGTTCCATGCCGACGTGCGCGCACGTGAGGCCCAGATGGCGACGGGCATGCCCGGCGGCATCGGCCTGCCGCACGCGCGCTCGGCCTTCGTGACAGTGCCGAGCCTGGCCGTCGCCAAGGTTCCCGCGGGGGTCGACTTCGGTGCCCCCGACGGACCGGCCACGCTCGTGTTCCTGATCGCAGCCCCCGCCGCGGGGGACAGCGACCACCTCCAGATCCTCGCCGCGCTCGCGCGTCGTCTCGTCCACGAGTCGTTCCGGACATCCCTGCACCAAGCCACCGACGC
>DASVMA010000260.1:0-12205 GCA_036384595.1 Cellulomonas sp.
CGGCCGTTGACGTCGCACGCCGCGCTGGATCTCGCGGAGGCTCAGCTGGACGCGTCCGTCGGCACGTCGTTGCGCGGGTCTGTCCTGACCGCGGGCGGCAACCCGCGGTTCGTCACGGACGTCGTCCGGGCCGTCCGCGAGTCGGGTGCGCTGCGGCCGACGGGCCACGGAGCCGTGGACGCGGTCGGGTCCGAGTGGATGGACCGCCTGGACGCGGTCGTCGCGAGCCGGATCTCCTACCTCGGTCCCGAGGTCGTGCAGCTGCTCAACGAGGCGTCGGTGCTCGGCGCGTCGTTCGTCATGGCGGACCTCGCCGAGATCGCGCGCCGGCCCGTCGCGGACTGCTGGCGCGTGCTCCGGCATGCGCTCGCGGCGGGCGTCGTGCATGCGCGGGGCGACCGGCTCGTGTTCCGGCACGAGCTCGTGCGGTCCGCGCTGTACAGCGGGCTGGACCCGTCGGTCCGGCGCACCCTGCACGAGCACGCGGCACGCACGCTCGACGCAGCCGGCGCGCCCGATGCCGTCGTGATGTCCCACCGCGCCCTCGCCGAGTGACGCGACCCGCCCTACGGTGGTCAGGCGGGCGCACGACCTGCCCGCGTCACCCGGACGAAGGAGCACCATGGCTACCCGTACCGCACGCACGGCTTGGAACGGCACCCTGCTCGAGGGTGGTGGGCAGGTCGAGCTGTCCAGCTCGAAGACCGGCACCTTCGACGTGTCGTTCCCGAAGCGGATCGCCGACGACTCCGGCGGGGTCACGAGCCCTGAGGAGCTCATCGCGGCGGCGCACTCGTCCTGCTTCGCGATGCAGCTCTCGGCTGTGATCGCCGAGGCGGGCGGCACCCCGATCGCGCTCGAGGTCAGCGCGGACGTCACGCTCCGGCCCGACCCGGCCGGCGGGTTCCACATCACCGACATCGCGCTGACTGTCCGCGGTGAGGTCGAGGGTCTCGACGCCGCCGGGTTCGAGCAGGCGGCCCAGAACGCCAAGGCCACCTGCCCGGTCAGCAAGGCGCTCACGGGGACGCAGATCACGGTGGCCGCCACCCTGGCATGACCACCTGGGACCTGGGTCCTATGAGGTGAGCCTTACCTCAGTCGTACGGTCCTGGTATGGACCTGGGGAGCTGGCCGACCGACACCGAGGCGCGAGTCGTCGCCGTCGACCTCGAGCACGCGACCCGGCTACGGCTGAGCGAGCTCGGGCTGCGTGCGGGTGCGCTCGTGCGGGTCACGCACCGCGCGGCGTTCGGCGGACGGGTTGTCGCCATCGGCGCCGACCGGTTCGCCGTCGACGGGCGCACCTGCACGCGGATCGAGCTCGAGACCCCGGGCGGTGCCCGGCCGTGACGTCGTGCCACGACACGTCGGGCGGTCTCGTCGACGCGCGCACCGGTCTCGCGGCGGACCCGTCCGCGCCGTCCGTGGTGCTCGTCGGCAACCCGAACGTCGGCAAGTCGACGCTCTTCAACGCGCTCACCGGTGCCCGTCAGCAGGTCACCAACGCCCCGGGCACGACCGTCGAGGTCCAGCTCGGGACCTGGCGGGCCCTCGGCGGGACGGCGAGCAGCGCCGGGACCGACGAGCCGGGAGCCGTCCGCGTACTCGACCTCCCCGGCACCTACAGCTTGCTCGCGCGGTCGCCCGACGAGCGGGTCACCGCCGAGACGGTCGCAGGCCGCGGGGCGCTCGGCGTGCCCGACCTCGCCGTCGTCCTCGTCGAGGCCGGGGCGCTGTCGCGCTCGCTCTACCTGCTGGCGCAGGTCGCGGGCGCCGGCCAGGCGCTGGTGGTCGCGCTCACCATGACCGACGTCGCCGCCACGCGCGGGGTCCACATCGACCCCGAGCGCCTCGCCACGCTCCTCGGCGTGCCGGTCGTCCCGATCGACCCCCGCACCGGGACCGGCCTCGACCGCCTCACGCGCGTCGTCTCCGACGCCCTCACGTCCGGCGTCCCGCGCGTCCTGCTGCCCGACGCCGCACCGGGCTGCGACTGCCATGGCGACATGGCGTGCGGGACGGGCTGCTCGTGCGGACGGCCCCTCGACCTCGACGCCGAGCTGGCGAGCGCCGACCGGCTGTTCACGTGGGTCGACGACGTGCAGCGGGCGCTCGCGCTGCACGAGATCGACGACGCGATCCCGGGTGCACCGTCGTCGCCCCGACCCGCCCCCGTGCGCACCTGGTCCGACCGCGTCGACCGCGTGCTGCTCGACCCGTGGTTCGGCGTCCCGGTGTTCCTCGCCGTCATGTGGGCCCTGTTCCAGCTCGCCACCACCGTCGCGGCACCGCTCATGGGCGCCGTCTCGTCGCTCGTCGACGGACCGGTCGCGAGCGGTGTGCGAGCCGCGCTGCCCGGGCCGCACTGGGTCGAGAGCTTCGTGGTCGACGGCGTCCTCGCGGGCGTCGGGACCGTGCTGTCGTTCGCCCCGCTCATGGGGCTCATGTTCCTGGCGATCGCCCTGCTCGAGGACAGCGGCTACCTCGCACGCGCCGCGTTCGTCGCCGACCGGGCCATGCGGGCCATCGGGCTCGACGGCCGCGCGATGCTCCCGCTCGTCGTCGGCTTCGGCTGCAACCTGCCGGCCCTCGCCGCGACCCGCACGCTGCCCCACGCGCGGCAGCGCCTGCTCACCGGGCTGCTCGTCCCGTACACGTCGTGCTCGGCGCGCCTGACGGTCTACATCCTCCTCGCGAGTGTGTTCTTCCCCGCGCACGCGGGCACGGCGATCTTCCTCATGTACGTCGCGAGCATCGCCCTCGTCGTCGTCGGCGGCCTCGTGCTGCGGGCCACCGCGTTCCGGGACCTGCGCCGCGAGCCGTTCGTCCTCGCGCTGCCCGCCTACCAGCGCCCTCGCGCCCGTGCGCTGCTGATCTCGGCGTGGATCCGGGTGCGGATGTTCGTGACCGACGCCGGCAAGATCATCGTCGTCACGCTCACGGTCGTCTGGGTGCTGATGGCCGTCCCGGTCGCGGGTGGCCACCCGATCGCCGACGTCCCCGTCGCCGACAGCCTGTACGGCCGGACCGCGCTCGCCATCGCCCCGGTGTTCGCACCGGCCGGGTTCGACGACTGGCACGCGTCCGCGGCGCTGATCACCGGGTTCGTCGCGAAGGAGGTCGTCGTCGGGTCGTTCGCGCAGTCCTACGCGGTCGACGAGCCCACCGACCCGGGAGTGGCCGGGGACCTGGGCAGCCGCCTGCGGGCGACCTTCGAGTCGTCGTCCGGGGGGTATGCCGGGGCCGCCGCCGCGGCGTTCATGGTCTTCGTGCTCGCCTACACGCCGTGCCTGGCGACCGTCGCCGAGCAGCGCCGGCTGTTCGGGTCGCGCTGGACGTTCGGCGCGCTCGGGGTGCAGCTCGTGATCGCCTGGAGCGCCGCGGTGCTGGTGTTCCAGCTCGGCCGGTTGCTGTGAGAGGCCGACGATGAGCGTGCTGACCGACGTCCTGCGCGAGGCGCGCGCCGGGGCCACGACCGACCGGATCGCCGCGAACCTCGGGATCGACGCCGGGCTCGCGGAGGCGGCCGTCGACCACTGGGTGCGGCTCGGCATCGTGAGCCGGTCGGGGGATGTACTCGGCGGCGCGGGCTGTCACGGGTGCGAGCCGACGCCGGGGCGGTCGCTGGCGTGCGCGGGGTGCGTGTTCGCGAAGCGGGCCCCGGGGCGCTGACCCCGAGCAGCTCCTCAGCGACCGATGTCGAGCCTGCCGAGGACCGCCTGCTGGATGGCGACCGCGGCGGCTCCTCGCGCCCAGAGGATCGGGTCGTCGGGGATCACCCGGACGTCGACCTTCGACGCCTCAGGGTTCCGGTTCTCGCGGATGCTGTCCTGCAGGCGTTCCCAGCCGACGTCCGCCAGCCGGATGCCTTCACCGGTGAGCAGGACCCGCTCGGGCAGGGCGATGTTGGCGACTGCGGCGATCAGGACACCGAAGGCGCGCGCTGCGTTGCCGACGATCCTGTCGGCCACGGGATCGCCGGACTCGGCGAGGTCGAGCACGTCGTCGTAGCTGGTCGGGCGGCCGAGGGCGAGCGAGGCCTGGGTCTGGATCGAGGGCAGCGCCAGGAGAGCGTGCGCGCAGCCCCGGTGCCCCTCCGGGCAGGGCGGACCGAGCGGGTCCAGCGGGAAGTGGCCGAGGAGCCCGAGCCCAGCATCGACGCCGACGACGAGGCTGTCGTTGACGACGAGACCGCCGCCGACGCCGGCGCCGATCGTCAGGGTCGCGAAGTTGCGCACGTCGCGGCCGGCGCCGAACCAGTGCTCGGCCTCCATGAGGGCGTCGAGGTCGTTCGAGATGACTGTGGGGAGGTGGGTCCGGTCCTGGACCAGCTCCGCGAAGTTGATGTTGCGCCACGACAGGAACGGTGCGCGTGAGACGTGCGTGTAGCCGGTCACGGCGCCCCCGAGCCCGATGCCGATGGCCGTGACCTCGTCGGTGTACGTGCCGAGCTCCGCCACCAGCCGCGCGATGACGTCGGCGACATCGGCGGGCTGGTGGCTCGCGAGGTCGACCCGACGGGTCTCGATGACGTCGGCCCGCAGGTTCGTGAGCACTCCGTGCACGCTGCTGCCGGTCAGCTTGATGCCGACGAAGTGCTGGAGCTCGGGATCGATGTCGAGGGGTCGCATCGGCCTGCCGTTGGCTCGAGCGGTCGTATCCGTCTCGGGAGCGTCTCGCAGCAGCCCCGACTCGACCAGCGGCCGCGTGAGTCGGGTCAGGCTGGTGGTTGACAGGTTGAGCCGCTGGGCGAGCTCGATGCGAGCGAGAGGCCCGTGCAGCAGGACCTCGAGGGCGACCCGCCGTTCCGAGTCGGACAGCGGGGTCCAGGCGGCGCTGTTGCTGGGCACCAGGTCTCCTCCTTGAGGGTGAGCAGTCGCGCGATCGAGGTCTCATGGTACCGCAACAGGATTAAACCGGGGGGCTTCGAAGGGTCTCTGGTGACCAAGTGGCCCATGTTCTCGGCACTTGACGCCGCGAGGTGCTGCGTGGGTTAATACCTACATGACGATAACTCGGGTCGAACCCGAGGAGACGTCTGGTCGCTGGAGCTGGAGGCATCGCCCCCGGCTGCAGCGCCACTGACAACCACGACGTGCGCGGCCAGGTCCCAGCGAGTCGTGGTGCACGCGACACCTGTACACCGAACAATGCGGTTCGAGCGAGAGGCAGTGACGTGATTTCGAGAAGCAAGGTGGCGTGGGCCGCAGTAGCGGCCGGGATGCTCGCCCTGACGGGATGCTCCGGCGGCGCGGGTGCCGTGACCGCCTCACCGGCAGGGTCGGGCAGCGCGGCTCCCCTCTCCGGGACGGTGACGTTCTGGCACGCGTACAGCGCGGACTCGCCCGAGGTGAAGACGCTGGAGACGACGATCATCCCGGCGTTCGAGAAGAAGAACCCCGGCGTCACGGTCAAGGACGTCGCCGTCCCGTACGACCAGCTGCACCAGAAGCTCGTCACGGCGGTCGCGGGTGATGTCCTGCCGGACCTCGTCCGGGCCGACATCGGTTGGGTCCCGGAGCTCGCGAACCTCGGTGTGCTGGTTCCGTTGGACACGTCGATGCCCGACTTCACGACCCTCTCTGCCCAGTCCTACCCGGGCAGCCTGGCCACGAACAAGTGGAAGGGGCACTACTACGGCCTGCCCCTGGACACCAACACGCGGGTGCTGATGTACAACGCCGACGTGCTGAAGCAGGCCGGCATCGCTGCGCCTCCCGCAACGGTCGCCGAGCTGGTGGCCGACGCACCCAAGCTCAAGGCGGTGGGCGCGAGCGCGTTCGCCGACAACGGCGCGGGCGGGTGGAACGTGCTGCCGTGGATCTGGAGCGCGGGTGGGCAGATCACGGACCCCGACGTCACGAAGGCGACCGGCTACCTCAACAGCGACGCGTCGATCGCCGGGGTGCAGACCCTCGTCGACCTGTACAAGGCCGGCTACCTGCCCGACATCATCCTCGGTGGCGAGGGCGGGGTGTCGACCAGCGACGGCCTGGCGACGGGCAAGTACGCGACGATCCTCGACGGACCGTGGATGTACCCGATCTTCGCGAGCCAGTACCCCGACTTCACGCTCAACGCCGCTCAGGTGCCCCAGGGTGCTGGCGGGAGCATCAGTGTCGTGGGTGGTGAGGACATCGTCCTGACCCAGAGCTCGAAGAACCAGGCCGCCGCCACCGAGTTCATGCGGTACATGGTCTCCGAGGAGGCGCAGCTCGAGATGGCCAAGGTGGGCCAGATGCCGGTGCTGGCGAACCTGGGCGGCAAGCTGACCAGCGTCAACGCCTACTACGCACCGTTCGTCACGCAGCTGGCGACGGCGCGCCCCCGCCCGGTCACGCCGGCGTGGAGCGAGATGGACGCGATGCTCCAGGACGAGGTGCGGTCGGCCCTCAAGGGCGACAAGTCCGTGAAGAGCGCACTGGACGAGGCGGCCTCGAAGGCAGACGCACTGCTGGCGAACGTCCAGAAGTAAGGCGAGGAGTCAGCGCATGGTCTCGACCCAGCTCACTGCCCAGCTGAGTGCCGAGCCGACGACGATCTCCCGGCGGCCCAGTGCCGCCGGCAGGCGCCGCCGTCGGCGCGGCGTGGCGGCGGCCTACGCCTTCGTGCTCCCGGGGTTCGCGCTCTACGCCCTCGTGATGCTCTACCCGGCGGTCCAGACCTTGCTGCTGAGCATGCGCGACTGGCACATCGCCCCCGGAGCGGTGAGCCCGTGGGTCGGCCTGGCCAACTACACCAAGGCGTTCGGCGATCCGATCTTCCTCAACTCGCTGCTGAACTCGGCGGTGTACACCGCCGTCACGGTGCCGCTCCAGATCGTGATCGGCCTGGGGCTCGCGGTGCTGCTCGACAGCAAGCTTCCTGGCCGGACGGCGTTCCGGGTGCTCTTCTACCTGCCGGTCGTCACCAGCTGGGTCGTGGTGTCGCTGCTGTTCCAGTACATGTTCTCGTCGGGCGACGGTGCGGCCAACGCGGTGGTGGTCGACCTGCTCCACGTCGTCCCGAACAACGTCGCCTGGTTCCAGGGCCGGTGGACCGCGTTCGCGGCCGTCTGCATCCTCGGCACCTGGAAGGGCATCGGCTGGTCGATGCTGATCTTCCTCGCGGCTCTGACCGGGGTCCCCAAGGAGCTGCACGAGGCCGCAGCGATCGACAGCGCAGGCGCGTTCAAGCGCTTCCAGCACGTCTCGCTGCCGTCGATCCGCCCCGCCATGACCGTCGTCGTCATCCTGCTCGTGATCGGCGGGTTCAACGTCTTCATCTCGGTGCTCCTCATGACCGGAGGCGGACCGGACAACCAGACACAGGTTCCCCTGACGTACATGTACGACCAGGCCTTCAAGTACTACAAGTTCGGCTACGGCAGTGCGATCTCGTTCTCGCTCACCGCATTGGTGCTCGTGATCTCGGGGATCCAGTACTGGTGGACGCGCCGTTCGACAAGGATGTGAACGAATGACCACCTCGCAGCGACGCAGGCGTGTCGACTATGCGATTCGGTACCTCATTCTCGGGGTAGCGGCCGTCGTCCTCGTCTACCCGTTCCTGTACATGCTGTCCACGTCGTTCAAGACGCGGTCGCTCGTCCTGAGCGCGCCCCTGGACCTGATCCCGTCGAACCCGACCCTCGACAACTACGCGCAAGCACTCGGGGCGAACAACTTCGGTCGGTACTTCCTCAACTCGGCGATGGTGGCGGTCGTCAGCACGGCGCTGATCGTGGCGCTCTCCTCGATGATGGCCTACGCGTTCTCCCGGCTGACCTTCCCGGGCAAGCGCATCCTCTTCACGGCCATCGTCGTCGGTCTCGCGATCCCCACGATGATGCTGATCATCCCGCAGTTCCTGCTGGCCCGAGACCTGCACCTGCTCAACTCGTTGCAGGGCCTTGTCCCGTTCTACGTGGGGACCGCGCTCGGGTTCAACACGTTCTTGCTCGCGGGATTCTTCGAGACGATCCCCCGCGAGCTCGACGAGGCGATGATCGTCGACGGGGCGGGCCCATGGCGCCGCTACTGGAGCCTGGCGCTCCCGCTGGCGCGTCCGGCGCTCGCGACGACCGTCATCTTCGCCTTCCTCGGCACCTGGGACGAGTTCGCCTGGGCCCTGACCGTCCTCAACGACACCGACGTCAGAACCCTGCCGATCGCGATCTCGCTCTTCCAGGGCCAGCACTCGACGAGCTGGGGACTCGTCTTCGCCGCCTCGATGATCGCCATCGTCCCGGTCCTGATCGTCTACATCGTGTTCCAGCGATTCTTTGTCGCTGGCCTGACCACAGGAGCAGTCAAAGGCTAATGATCACCATTCCTTCCGCGGACCCGCTGGTCACGGCGAGCATCCGTGTGCTCCTCGACGGCCAGGCGACGACCGGCGCGTTCATCGCGAGCCCGAACTTCCCGCAGTACGGCTTCGCGTGGCTCCGCGACGGTGCCTACTGCGCGCTGGCCATGGATGCCGTCGGCGAGACCGCGTCGTCGGGGGCCTTCCACCGCTGGGCGGCGGATGCCGTCGAACGGCAGCGGGACAGGATCCTCGACGTGGTGAGCACGCTCCGCGCCGGCGAGGACCCCGAGCCGCGGCTGATGCTCCCCACGCGCTACACGCTCGCCGGGATGCCGGAGTCTGACGGCGCCGACAGCTGGCCCAACTTCCAGCTCGACGGCTACGGCACGTGGCTGTTCGCCCTGCAGGCGCACCTGGCCGGCGACGACGTGGGGCCGCTCCGTCCCGCTGTCGAGCTCGCAGCCGAGTACCTCGCCGCGTCCTGGGCGATGCCCTGCTACGACTACTGGGAAGAGTTCGGCGATCGCCGGCACACGTCGACGCTGGCCTCGATCGCGGCAGGTCTGCGGGCGGCGGCGCACATGCTGGACCGCCCCGACCTGGCCGGCACGGCGGACACGGTGCTCGGGTTCGTCCGTGAGTCGTGCGTCTCCGACGGTCGGTTCGTGAAGGGGCCGTCCGATGCGCGTCTCGACGCGAGCCTGGTCTCGCTGGCGACGCCGTTCCGGCTCGTCGAGCATGACGACCCCGTGATGGTTGCCACGATCGACGGGATCCGCACCACCCTTGCGTCTCCGAGCGGAGGCATTCGTCGGTACCTGGGCGACACGTACTACGGGGGCAACCCCTGGCTCCTGCTGACCGCGTGGCTCGGGTGGCACGACCGCCTCACCGGGAATGCGGACGGGCACGCTCACGCGGCCGACTGGGTGCGTGGTCGCCAGGCAGCAGACGGTGGGCTCGCGGAGCAGACGCTCCATGAGCCGCAGGACGCCTCAGCGGTCCAGCCGTGGATCGACCGCTGGGGACCGGTGGCCGACCCCCTGCTGTGGTCGCACGCCAAGTACCTGCTCATGCAGTCGGACGTGGAGGACGCGGCATGGAGCTGATCCCGACCCGCACGTGGTTCCGCGATGACGAGGCCGTCGAGATCGACCTCGACGCGCCGGCTCCTGCCGACGGCGCGCTGTCCGTGTGGCACCTCGCCACGCGGGTGCACGAGCAGTACGTGCCGGCAGGGGCCACCCGGGTCCGCGTCGGCGTCTTGCCTCGCGGCGGGTACGGCGTGGAGCTGCGCGTCGGCGGAGCACTCGCGACGACCGCTGTCGATGTTCTCGCCGACGCGTTCGAGCGGCCGCGGTACGGGTTCGTCGTGACTCTGACCGACGACGTCGACACCGTGGCGGTGGCGCGCACCTATCGCCGTCTGCATCTCAACCTCGCGCAGCTCTACGACTGGGCCTACCGGCACTCCCAGCTGCTGCCGCCGACCCAGCGCTACCTCGATCCGCTCGGCCAGGAGCGCGACCTCGGGGTTGTCGATGCCATGTGCGACGACCTCGCGAGCGCCGGCGTCGTCCCCCTCGGCTACTCGGCGGTGTACGCGATCGGGAGCGACGAGCGGGCCGCCTGGCCGGACTCGCAGCTCGTCCGCCCCGACGGCGAGCCCTACCGGCTGGGGGAGGACTTCCTCGTCCTGGTCGATCCGAGCGACCCCCGCTGGCTCGCGCACTACCTCGACCAGCTTGCGGCGGTCGTCGAAGGTACCCGGATCGAGGGCTTCCACCTGGACCAGTACGGCTGGCCCAAGTTCGCGCTCCGATCGGACGGGGTGCACGTCGACCTCGCCGAGGCCTTTCCCGCGCTCCTGGCCGCCGTGCGCGAACGACTGCCGCAGACGCCGTTCATGTTCAACAACGTCAACGACTTCCCGACCTACGCGACCGCTCGGTCGCCGCAGGACGCCACCTACATCGAGGTGTGGCCTCCCCACAGCACCCTCGAGGACCTCGGCCGGCTCGCCACCTCGGCGCGCTCGCACCGCCCCGAGCACCCGCCCATCCTCTCGGCCTACCTGTCCTGCTACGCCGACGACGAGCACCGGGCGAACACGTGCGCGACCCTCGTGATGGCGACGGTGTTCTCCCACGGCGCGACGCACCTGCTGCTCGGCGAGAGCTCGAACGTGCTCACCGACCCGTACTACCCGCGCAACCACCGCATCACCGCGGCGAGCCTGGACCTCTTCGTCGGCTGGTACGACTTCCAGGTGCGCTACGGCGACCTGCTGCTCGACCCGACGCAGGTGGACGTGACGGAGTTCTTCACCGGCGGCATCAACGAAGACATCGTGCTCACCGGTGCGGACGGGGTCACCTTCTCGACGAAGGCGACTCCCGGAACGGTGTGGACGCGTGTGGTCAGGACGTCGCGGGGGCTCGTGATCCACCTCATCAACCTCGTCGGGCAGGACGAGGTGGCCTGGGACGCGGGCAAGAACGACCCCGTGCCCCAGCCGGGGATCACGCTGCGGCTGGCGCCGGTGGCGGCACCCCCGACCCTGGTCTGGGCAACGCCTGACGCCGACGGCGGCTCACCTCGAGAGCTCGACGGTCGCGCTGAGGGCGTCGGCAGCCAACGAGATGCCCTCTCGGCCGGGCAGACCTACGCCTCGTACGACCTGCCACCGTTGACGACGTGGGCGATCATCCTTCTGCCGACCAGCGGTCTCTAGCCGGCTGCTCGCCCCGACCGGCCGCTCAGCGCCGGCGGCCCAGCAGCCGCATCGCGCCGGACACCCGCGGGTGCTCCTCGACGACGTGCTCCGCGGACAGTGCCGCGAGCTCGTCGACGAGGCCGGGCAGCTGACCGGTGGCGCCGTTCTGCCAGAGCATCGCGACCGCGTCAGCAGGAACCACGACCATCGCGGTGCGAGGGTGTGCGAGCGCGTACGGCGACCCCGGCGCGTCGAACGCGAACACCCACTCGAGCCCGGGCACGCGCGCGATCACGGCGTCCCCGACCGCGAGGCCGACGGCGGTCGTCGTGGGGAGCGGGTCCCAGCGCAGGGAGGGCATGGTGTGGTGCCACGTCGTCATGAGCCCGTCGACGTGTCCGCCGAGCCACTCGATGTCGGTCAGGTCGACGCCGGGTCCGCGCAGCAGCTCGCGGGCCTCGCCGAGCCAGACGAGCTCGACGGGGTCGAGCGTGCGCACCGCGGGACGCTGCTCGGGGGAGGGGCGTCCCGCGGTGCCGCGGGGGGAGGGCACGAAGGCACGGCGGTCGTGCCCGCGGTGTCGTGTGTCGCTCATGCTGATTCCTATCGGCTCGGCGGGCCGTGAAGTGCAGCGGAATCCGGGGTGAATCTGGCGGCATCGGCGTGAATTCGGGCGCGAGCACGAGGACCGGCCGGTCGGTGGGAGACTGCACGCGTGTCGACCGTGACCGAGCCCACGCGCCCCGAGAACGCCCCGACTGCCGACCTCGTCGAGGGGCTGCGTGCCGCAGTGCGCGGGTCGGTCGACGACTCGTCCCGGCGCCGGGCCGAGTACTCGACGGACGCGTCGAACTACCGCGTGGTGCCGCAGGTCGTGGTGTTCCCGCGGGACACCGACGACGTGCTGGCGGCGCTGGAGGTTGCTCGCGAGGCGGGCGTGCCGGTGACGTCGCGCGGCGGCGGGACGTCCGTGGCGGGCAACGCCATCGGGACGGGCGTCGTCCTCGATCTGTCCCGGCACGTCAACCGGGTCCTCGAGATCGACCCCGAGGCCCGCACAGCCCGCGTCGAGCCGGGTGTCATCCTCACCGACCTGCAGAAGGCCGCCGCGCCGCACGGTCTGCGCTTCGGCCCCGACCCGTCGACGCAGGCGCGCGCGACGCTCGGCGGCATGATCGGCAACAACGCATGCGGCCC